>NZ_JAVWUP010000110.1:0-8774 GCF_036667095.1 Gordonibacter sp.
AGGCCCGCGAATACGACGAGCGCAATTTTTTCACGTGAGATAACCGACATAGTAAGAGCCATTATAGCGCGTCGAGCTACGGTAACTGCAACGATAGGCAACCGACAGAATATGCACAGCCAACCGGATACCGGGGTGCCCACGCAACCCGGACAACTCCATACCCTGCCTCAGCGCAAGGCCGGAAACCAAAGGCGCCTCTTCGGGGCGACAGGTCAAACCAGCTTCTCGTAGGCGATGCGATCGGGCGTTGCCTCCTCAGCATGGGCAATGTAGATGGTGCCGCACTGCGCATAGCCGCGCTTCTCCAACAGCCGACGCATGGGAGCGTTCCCCGGATGAGTATCGATGCGCACGCTGGCGCACCCCTGCTCGTGCGTCAGGCGTTCGGCGTTGTCCAGCAAAAGCGAGGCCATGCCGCACCCCCGGCAAGCGTCCGAGACGGCCACCCGGTGCACCACCCCGTAGCACAGATCGCCCGACGCGCACCCGGTCAACCACGTGCCCCCTTCGATACGATCGTAGTCGCGTTCTCCCGCAAAGCCCACCATAGCCGTTGCCATGACGATGCCACCATCGTCTACCGCCACATAAGAGTCACCGCGCTCGACATCCCCCTCAATGGCGTCGCGATGGGGATAGCCTCCCTGCCACTGGTCGATGCCGATGGCGGCAAGCGAGCGGCGTCCGTCTGCCAGAATATCCATGATGCGGTCGATATCCGACACGCAGGTCTTGCGAAATTGCACGGGCGTTCACTTTCTCTCGATCTTGAAACGAAGGGGGTCGCCCGAAGCAGCACCGAGAAGATACCTTGGGGCGGAAAAGCAAGAGGGTCGAGCGGGTCGCCATCGAGCGGCCAGGTGGAGCTACCACATACGCTCGAAGGCGGTTCTTCGTCTTGCGCGACCGAACCGATCGAACAAGGTGATCCCACCACAGGGAGTGAATCCGAACGACACCAGCAAGGCCCTCATGGCGTCGTTGCCCTCGTAAGCGTCGCACCGCACGCTGGCCTTCTCTGCAGCCTTCGCCAAGCGGTCGGCTTCACCCAGGATGAACATGCCCACGCCACGACGACGAGCTTCGGCAGCGACCGTCACCCAGTGCAGCGCCGCGTAGGTTGTGTGCTCGGGTGGTTCAGGAGAGGCGGAAAGCCACGAAGCGCCCATCGCGTGGGCGTAGACCTCGTCGCCATTCGGGTCGAGGGCGAACACGCCGATGATGCGCTCGTTCGCATCTTGTGCAGCACCGTCATCCCTGCCGGCGAGCGTCACAACGTAGGCGGTCTTCCTATCGATGGCGCGCATGACCCGCCGCTCGGAAGGATAGGTCTTGGAGCCCTTCTCGTCTACGCCTGCGGCGGCGAGCGCCTCATGTCCATCGGCCAGTATCTCTTGGAAACGCACGAAGTCGTCGTGCATGGCGGGACGCGCCCGGTAATATCCGAGAAGCGACGCTCGGCCTTCGAAAGGCGGCAGGTCGTCCGTCGATCCCTCGTAGGCATCGGCCGGCTGCTTGGAAGCCTCGCCACGCTGCGTCACCAGCACCATCATGACCATGATCATGATCATGCCCAGGATATCGACCGGCAAGACAGGCGTACCCAGCCACACCGCGGATATGACCGTAGCGGACACCGGCTCGACGCAGCCCACCAGGCCAGCGCGTACCGGACCGGCATCGGTGATGCCTTGTAGGTAGAACAGGTAGGCCAAGAACGTGCCGATGATGACCATAGCCACCATGACGCCTGCAAGCTGGGGCGTGACGTCCACGGGGATGTTCCACGGCTGCACGAACACCGTAGCAACGGTGCCGCCGAGCAACATGGCTAGGCCGGTGACGATGAAGCTGCCCCATTTCTCCAGCGCCTTGCCGGGAATGAGCGTATAGCATGCCAGAGCGAACGCCGAAACGATGCCCCAGAACAGTCCTTCGGCAGGGATGGCCAGCGCGCCGAAATTGCCCTTCGTTGCGATGAGGAAGGTGCCCCCGATAGCCATCACCAGCCCCACGGCCTCGCGCAGCGACGGCCTCCGCCGAGCGCGCAGGCACACGTACAGCATGATGACGATGAGGCCCAGGCGCTCAAGTACCGTGCCGGTACCGGCGTTGGTGAACGAGATGGAAGAAAGATAGCTTACCTGCGTGAGCAACACACCGAAGAGGGAGAATGCGGCGATGCGCAAAAGCGAGCGCTTGTCGCGCATGACGGCGCGCAAGCTGCGCCAGTTCTTGACCAGACAAGCGACCAGGAAAATCGCCGCGCCCATCAGAAGGCGCACGCAGGTGATCCACGCCACGGGGGCACCCAGTTCGCTGGTGAGGAGCTGGGCGCAGGTGCCTGAGAAGCCCCAGCAAATACCGCCGAGCGCCGCAAAGACGATGCCCCGCGCCACGTGGTTCCTGCGAGGAGCCGCCTCTTTTGTTGCCGCTGCTGCCATCCTGCCCCCCTTCCCCCCTGAACAAGGGGCCGCGGCCCCTGTGAAATCGCACTGCGAATTGTCGCACGGAAGCGCATCTCGGTAAAGAGGTTTTCAGCAGGCTTTTACATGGTTTTGAAGCTACGTCCACCCACCATTGCGGCAACGACCGGTCAGAGCATGCGCTCGTAGGCAAGGCGAGCCTTCTTGCGCCCAAACACGTCCTTAATAACGATAGTGCCGCAGCGGGTGTATCCATGCTTTTCGAGCATGTTCTGGATAGGCACGTTTTGAGGATAGACATCGGCTCGGATGCTGGTGCGGCCCCCGCGGCTAGCAATGCGGTCGGCTGTTTCCAGGATGAACACGCCCACGCCACGGCGCCGCGCCTCATAGGCCACCGCAATCCAGTGAACCTCCGCATAGGGCTGCGGCTGGGCGCTGGTATCGGTGAGCCAGGTGCCGTCGATGGCAGAATCGTAGTTCTTGTCGGGCGAGAACGACACCGCGAACACGGCTATCATATGGCCTTGCGCATCTTCGACCACCTGCGTGGTGCCGTTCTTGATGCTGTGCATGAGACGGCGCGCAGACGGGTACTTCTTGCGCCCCTCGTCGATACCGAGCGCGGCGAACGTCTCGTGCCCCGCATCGAGCAGCTTCTCGACCTGGCCGAAATCCTCGCGTACGGCAGGGCGGCTGGTGTAGTAGCCCAGCACCGAGGCGCGCCCGGCGAATAGGGGCGGATCGTCATAGCCGGCCGCCGCTGCGGCACCCGCCGACAGCATCTCCCCCTCACCAGCCAAAACGGCAGCGAGCTTCGGCTCGCGCTCCGACACCAGGAAGATCATGACCACGATCATGGCGCATCCTGCGATGTCCCACAGCGAGACGGGCGTCTGTAGCCAGAACAGAGCAAGGACCATGGCAGACACCGGTTCGACGCAGCACAGCAAGCTCGCCTTCACAGGCCCGGCATCGGCAACGCCCTGCAAGTACAGCATGTAGGCACCCAGCGTGCCCACCAGCACGATAGCGACCAAGGCCGCCAAGGCGCCGCCAGAAAGCTGAACCGGAATGCTCCACGGCTGCACCACAATCGAGGCAGCCGAACCACCGAACAGCATGGCAAGCCCCGTGACCAGCATCGCGCCCCACTTCTTCAGCACGCGCACCGGCATAAGCGTGTAAAAGGCCAGCGCCACCGCCGACACCAGGCCCCAGGATAGGCCTTCGGCGGGAATGGCCAGACGGCCAATCTCGCCTTGCGTGGCAATAAGCACCATGCCGCCTAAGGCAAACGCCAAGCCCAGCGCCTCGCGCAGCCGAGGTAGCCGCCGCGCACGCAGGCACACGTACAGCATGATAAGCACCAGACCCACCTGCTCGATGGTGGTGCCCACGCCTGCGCTGGTATGCTTGATGGCGTTCAAATAGCTCATCTGGGTCAACAGCACGCCGAAAAGGGCGAAGAGCGCTATCTGGAGAAGTGATCGGCGATCGCGAAACACGGCCACGAGGTCGCGCCAGTTGCGCATCGCCGTCATGAAGAGGAAGAACACAGCGGCGATAACCATGCGCACGCAGGTGATCCACTCGGCCGGCGCACCATAGTCGTTCATAAGCAGTTGGGCGCAGGTTCCCGAAAACCCCCAGCATATGCCGCCCGCCAACGCACAGACGATGCCGCGCATCACATGCGGGCTCCCCTCCGATTCAACCACGATCCCCGCTTCCTTCCGAGCGCAACGATGCGGCGCGCAGCGCCGCATCGTCTAATCGTTTCCTAGAGGCCCTCAGGCCGAGAGGGCATTGTCGCACGCATCCTTGCATCGGTAAAGACGCGTACCGTAAGATTACGGCAAACTCCCGCAAGCAGGCCGCTATGACAGCATGCGCTTCACGAAGGCGCCGGTGTAGCTGCCCTCGACCTCGGCCACCTGTTCGGGGGTTCCTTGCGCCACGATGGCGCCGCCGCGGTCGCCACCTTCGGGTCCCAAGTCGATGATGCGGTCGGCGCACTTGATCACGTCCAGGTTGTGCTCGATGACCAGCACCGTGTTGCCCGCATCCACCAGGCGCTCCAGCACGATGAGCAGCTGGCGCACGTCCTCGAAGTGCAGGCCCGTGGTAGGCTCGTCGAGGATGTAGAACGTCTTGCCGGTCTGGCGGCGCTGCAGTTCGCTGGACAGCTTCACGCGCTGCGCCTCGCCGCCCGAGAGCGTCGTGGCGGGCTGGCCCAGGCGGATGTAGCCGAGGCCCACGTCGAAGAGCGTCTGCAGCTTGCGCTTGATGCCAGGGATGTTCTCGAAGAACGCAAGCGCGTCTTCCACGGTCATGTCCAGCACGTCGGCGATGTTCTTGCCACGGTAGGTCACCTGTAGCGTCTCGCGGTTGTAGCGCTTGCCGCCGCACACCTCGCACGGCACGTAGATGTCGGGCAAAAAGTGCATCTCGATCTTGATCTGGCCGTCGCCCTTACAGGCCTCGCAGCGCCCGCCGTTCACGTTGAACGAGAAGCGTCCCGGCCCATAGCCGCGCGCCTTGGACTCCTGCGTGGAGGAGAACAGGGCGCGGATATCGTCCCACAGGCCGATATAGGTAGCGGCGTTCGAGCGCGGCGTGCGCCCGATGGGACTCTGGTCGATGTTGATAACCTTGTCGATCTTGTCGAGCCCCGTGATCTTGCGGTAAGCGCCGCTGCGGCGATGCGCATGGTTCACGCGGTTCGCGAGCGCCGGCGCCAGGGTGTCGGTGACCAGCGAGCTCTTGCCCGAACCCGACACACCCGTGACCACGGTGAGCGTGCCGAAGGGCACCTCAAGCGTAAGGTTCTTCAGGTTGTTCTCGGTGGCACCGGTGAGCTTGAGCGTGCCGCGGCGCGGGTTGCGGCGCTTGGCGGGCACCTCGATGGCGCGACGGCCAGACAGGTAGTCGGCGGTCAGTGATCCTTCCGCCGCCATGATCTCGTCGGGCGTGCCGATGGCCACGATCTCGCCGCCGTGCTCGCCGGCACCCGGCCCCATGTCCACCACGAAGTCGGCGCTGCGGATGGTGTCCTCATCGTGCTCGACCACGATGACCGTGTTGCCCAGGTCGCGCAGGCGCTCGAGCGTCGCGATGAGGCGCTCGTTGTCGCGTTGGTGCAAGCCAATGGAGGGCTCGTCCAAAATGTAGAGCACGCCCATGAGGCCCGCGCCGATTTGCGTGGCCAGGCGGATGCGCTGCGCCTCGCCGCCCGAGAGCGTCGCGGTGGCACGTTCGAGCGTGAGGTAGTCCAGGCCCACGTCCACGAGGAACTTGAGGCGTGCCTTGATCTCCTTCACGATGGGACCGGCGATGTGCTCGTCCTGGCCCTGAAAGACCAGGGCGTCGAAGTAGGCCAACGAGTCCGCGGCGCTCATCTCGGTCACGTCGAAGATGGACTCGTCCCCCACCGTTACGGCCAGGATCTCGGGCTTCAGGCGCTTGCCGCCGCAGGTCTGGCAGGGCACGATGGCGAAGTACTCGCCCAGTTTCTCACGCTGGTTGTCGCTCTGCGCTTCCTGGTAGCGGCGTTGCACCGCGGACAGCGCGCCCTCCCATTCGATGTACCAGTACGTCTCGCGGCCGTCCACCGTGACGTAGTCCACGCGCACTTTCGTGTCGCCTAGGCCATGCAGCAACGCATCCTGCGCCTTTTTCGGCATGTCCTCCCACGGGGTGTCGGTCGTCGTACCCACGTGCTTGGCAACGGCGCGCAGCACCTGCGGGTAGTAATTGCCGGTCTTGAACGGAGCGATGACACCGGTATCGAGCGTAAGCGACGGATCGGGCACCACCAGCGAGGCATCAACCTCCTCGCGGCTGCCGATGCCGAGGCAGTCCGGACAGGCACCGTAGGGAGCGTTGAAGGAGAAGTCGCGCGGCTGCAGCTCGTCCATGGAGTGCCCATGCTCCGGACAGGCAAGCGCCAGCGAGAAGATATGCTCCCCCGCACCCAAACCGCCCGTAGCGCCGCTGGACTTGCCGCCGCCCTCTCCAAGCGGGTTGCCCTGCGAATCGAGCACCTGCACAAGCACGCGGCCCTCGGCGAGCTTGCAGGCCAGCTCAACGCCTTCGGCGATGCGGCTCGTAGCGCTCTCTTTGAGCTGCACGCGATCCACCACCACGTCGATGAAGTGCTTGATCTTCTTGTTGAGCGTAAGCGGCTCGCCTTCGAGCTTCACGATCTCGCCGTCGATGCGAACACGGCTGAAGCCCTCTTTCTGCAAGTCGGCGAACAGCTTCGTGAACTCGCCTTTACGACCCGCAACCACCGGGGCCATGATGATGGCCTTGGCATCGGGCGCCAGCGACAGAATGTCGTCGGTCACCTGGTCGGTGGTCTGTTTGCGGATAACGCGTCCGCACTCCGGGCAGTGCGGCACCCCTACGCGCGCGAACAGCAGGCGCAGATAATCGTATATCTCGGTGGTGGTGCCCACCGTGGAGCGAGGATTCTTGCTCGTGGTCTTCTGGTCGATGGACACCGCCGGCGACAGGCCGTCGATGCTGTCCAGATCGGGCTTACTCATCTGGCCCAAGAACATGCGGGCGTAGCTGGAGAGGCTCTCCACGTAGCGACGCTGTCCTTCGGCGTACATCGTGTCGAAGGCAAGGCTCGATTTACCTGAGCCGGAAAGGCCCGTGATGACCACGAGTTCGTCGCGCGGTATGGTAAGGTCGATGTTCTTGAGGTTGTGCTCGCGGGCACCTTTTATGACAATGGCGTTCTGTCCCATGTGCGTATACGCTCTTTCTCGATCGCGACCGTGGCGGCGGCACGCGCCCCGCACTGCTTCGGGACGCAAAGTATGGTTACTGGAAAACTATCATATCCATGCAATCGTCCATTCTAGCGCAGCGCAGCCAAAGTAAAGGTAAAAACATTTGTTCGTGTAGAAGCATCCAAAGTTTGATCACAATTTGTTCGATAACGAAGGGAGCGGGGTGCCTTCGAGGAAGGGTGCGCTGGTCTCCAAATACTGAAACGAGGTTCTCTCCATGGAGAAGTCGTCGATGGTCAGCGGAATGCCCGCATACGATGGCGCTGAATAGCGAGCGAGTGCTGAGCACGATCGCATCGAAGCCCTCGCCGCCCGGTTCGGGCACTGTACCCCAAACCGCCCCGTATGCACCGCAGGCGAAAGCGAAAAGATAGACGTGAGGACCGAGCTTCTCGTATCGCAACGAGTAATCACGGCCAACCTAAATACTTCGACGAGAAAACATCAATGACAGGTGCGCCGAAAATCCTTCGAAGCGGGAGAATCACAGAAGCTCACCACTGTGCCCACAAGGTACGCTCCAGCCTTTTCAAGCTGATCAACCGCTTGCTTAACACTGCTTCGCCTAACAAAACGCTGCCGAACCACCATGATCGTCGCATCCACCCTCGAAGACACTACCGCAGCGTCAACGAACGCCCCCACAGGCGGCGTATCGATAATCACCCGGTCATAAGCGTGCTCGGCAGCGGACAGCAACCTTCCAAATCCCATCGAATCAAGCAGGTCCGAAGGATTCGGCGTCTCGTGTTCCGCGTCGAGGAACCACAGATTGCGCTGTCCCGTCTGTACGGCAGCCTGCTCAAGCTTAGCATCGCCGAGCACAACGGCACCTAAACCTACCGGAGGGCGAATGCCAAGCCTTCCCGCAAGCGACCGGCGACGCAGATCGCACTCCACGATAAGCGTCCTCTTTCCCGATGCAGCCATGGTATGGGCCAAGCCCACTGCAACGTCGGTTTTCCCCTCGTTGGGCACAGAGCTAGTAATGACAAGGGAACGTAAGGGCTTGTCGAGGCTCATGAAGTTAAGGTTCGCGTGAAGCGTGTCCATTGCGTCGTTCCATGTGGGAGCAACCCGACGTTGTCGACCCTCCACTCTTTTCGTTCCAGTCATGACACCCTCGATCCCATACTCTGTCCATGAGCGCTGCCACCATCCGATCGCAGCCTCGCCCCAAACCGTCCCGTAATGTTCACTCCACATCTTCCTAACGGCTTCATATATGAAGCCGTTAGGAAGATTATACCGAATAACCTAGTATAATGACTGGAGAAGAAAAAAGAGTACGTCTAGGTGCCGCGATACGCGTGAAGCGCGAAGAGCAGGGCATTTCGCAACATCGGCTCGCCCTTATGGTAGGCAGCAGCAAATCGCATATTTGGCGCATTGAAACCGGCCGAGTAAGCGTCGGCTTGGATGACCTTGGACGTATTGCGGATGCCCTCGACATCGAGGTGCGCAGTCTGTTCACCTTTTGAATCAAGAAAAAACTACCCGCAAGAACCGCAAGCTGTGCCGCATGGACCTTGCGGTAAGC
>NZ_JAVWUP010000111.1:0-8720 GCF_036667095.1 Gordonibacter sp.
GCTGGATCTAATGGTTGGCATGCAATCGGCCCTTCTTGTTGAGGGGCCGATTGCGAAGGGGAAAGGAAACGGTGCGCTTATGACAGCAATCAAGCAAACCGCAGCTGCTTTTTTAGTAGGAGGCTTAATTGCAGTTGTCGGTCAGGTGTTTTTGAATCTGTATACGATGGTACTCGGTCCTGGTTCCATGTTTATCTCTGCAGCAACCTTGGTTTCGGTCGGCTTAGTGGGTGCGGTGCTTTTTGTGCTTCATCTCTACCCGAAAATCGAGAAATTTGGCGGGTTCGGTGCCATCATGCCCTTTAGCGGCCTGGCGGCAGCAGTGGGCGGAACGATTGTGGGTGCGAAGCAGGAAGGGGCATCAACGGGCAAGGCTATAAAAGCGGGAGTTATGCTCGTGGTGTACGTTGTGGGCATCGGGACCGTTCTTTCCGCGATTATTGGCGTGATCGCCTTCATCGTCAAGTAAGGGGGATGGCTATGGATTATGTAGGGGCTTTTGTGCTCGGAGGAGCCATCTGTGCGATTTTCCATGCGCTTATGGTAATTACCAAGCTTGACCCACCCAAACTGTTGATTATTGGATTTACGCTGGGCGCTTTGATGACAGTTTTTGGTGTCATGCCCTCTTTGATGCAGTTTGGCGGTGCGGGGTTGATGATTATGGTCGTTGATGCGGGCGAGGCAGTTGTCGGCGCCACCATGGCGGCATGTGCGGGCAATTTTGTGGTTACAGTCATTGTGCTAGGTATATTTGCAGCAGTAACGCTTCTGGGGATTATTGCTGGTTGTCTGTGGAAGCCTAAACCGGAGGTCAGTCAGGCACCTGACGAGGCAGCTTCTCCGCTGAATTCCTAAACGAGGCGGTGCTAAGCGGCAGGTGGTGTAAGAGAGTAGGGGGACGGCATGTGCGGATACGGGTGTAATGGGTGCGGTCGCTGCAAGGGCGTGCGGAAGGAAAGAATAACGCCCCGTGGTTGGTGTCCTCATTGTTCAACCCAGAATTCTCCCAGCGCCAAGATCTGCTCAGTGTGCCATAAGCCGCTCTCGCAAGTGCTGAGCAAGGTTTTGCCGGGAACGAGATAAGCTGCTTTAATGCAACGGAAAGAGAGCGAGAGATGGATGGATCGGTAGTTGGTATGTACTTCAGTCCGACGCATGGCAGCCAGATGGTCGTCGAGACGATGGCGAAGGAACTTGCGGGACGATTGAATGTTGAAATGCACGAGGTGAACCTGACCGATCCGGCAGAGCGTGCCACTACCCACTCTCTGGGTGCGCAGGATGTTCTCGTACTTGGTTTTCCCGCCTACGAGGGGCATGCACCCATGGCGCTGAAAGAGGCTTTGTCTCAGGTTGTTGGTAAAGGGACCCCCGCTCTTGTGGCAACCACCTATGGAAACCTGGGCTATGGCAACGCAGTTCTCGAAGCGAGGGATATCCTTGGCTCCCAGGGGTTCGTCACCATTGGCGGTGGCGCGTTTGTCGGTAAGCACGCGCTGGCTGAAAATGTTGGCAAGGGTCGCCCGAACGCGCAAGACTTAAAAAACGCCGCGTCATTCGGGAGGCAGATGGCGGGCAAGGTACGTGCAGGCCGTGTGGTTCCGGCGAATATCCAGAACGACTCTTCAGGTAAAACGTGTCAATCTGCCTTGCCGGATGCACCGATAACCACCGAGGCGTGCGTGTCGTGCGGAGCATGCGTAAAGGCATGTCCGGTTGGCGCTATTGAGGAGGATAATCCGAAGAGCATTGCCGCGACCTGCATTTTGTGCGGCGCTTGTATCGCAGCCTGCCCGAGGGCAGCCAAGCGCTTGGATGGCAAAAAAGCTACCATACTTGCTGCTGAGCTTGAGAGGGAGGGTGCCGTGCCGCGCTCGACGGTACTTTTCTTTCAATAGTTTCGTTTAGGTGCGGGCACTATCGAGTGCGCGGTTGCTGGGGGGATAGTGGTTCCCCATAAGTATTGTGCTAGGGGTGCATTGGTGGCCGTTCTCGCTGCCAATGCATGTTTTTGTTAGTCTGGTCTGACTCCCTTCGGGTTTCTGCCGTCCCTGCCGTCCCTGCCGTCCCTGCCGTTGGCCCCTGCTTTTTTGAAAACCATGAGAATGAAACCGGGATATTTGACGAATATGCTAGAATAACCCGTTGGTATTGCTGTACGGAAGGGACCGGTATATATGTCTGGGCACTCAAAGTGGGCTACAACGAAGCATCGCAAAGCAGCGCAGGACGCAAAGCGCTCGTCTTTGTTCTCCAAGCTGTCGCGTATCATCACGGTAGCTGCGAAAGAGGGCGGCGACCCGAACCCCGAAAACAACGCATCGCTTGCGGCCGCCATTGAGAAGGCCAAAGGCTACTCTCTGCCTAAGGATAAAATCAAAACCGCCATTGACAAGGCATTCGGTACGGGCAAAGATGCCGCGAACTACGAGACGGTCGTATACGAGGGCTATGGCCCGGCCGGCATCGCCGTGTACTGCGAGGCCCTGACCGACAACCGCAACCGCACCGCGGCCGACGTGCGCAGCGCATTCTCGCACGCGGGCGGCTCTCTGGGTACCTCCGGCTCCGTGGCGTTCCAGTTCGAGCGCAAGGGCCAGATCATGGTTCCCAAAGAAGTGGAGACCGGCGACAAGAAGAATCCGGTGGGGCCGAACGGTGCTGCTGCCGACGAGGAAGAGTTCATGCTCGCCGTAGCCGAGGCCGGCGGCGACGACTATGAGGACGCCGAGGACGAGTGGATTATCTACACGGCCCCGACCGACCTTATGGCCGTGAAGAAGGCGCTGGAAGAGGCGGGTGTCGTGACGAAGGGCGCCGAGCTTACCATGATTCCCACGACGCCGACGGCGGTGAGCGTGTCCGACGCGAAGAAGGTCATGCGCCTGGTGGACAACCTCGAAATGCTCGAGGACCTGCAGAATGTCTACCATGTCATGGACATCACCGACGAGATAGCCGAAGCGCTCGACGAATAAAGCGCCTGCACGATTCGCTTAGGAGTCGTACCGTCGAAAGCCGCTGCAAGCTTTGTGCCTGCAGCGGCTTTTTTGATGGCGTGGTTTAAGTGCGACGCGTATACTTGAGCAAAAGCGCGGTACCGACGAGGGGGAGGACGATTCAGTGGCAGAGACCGCAGGCAATGCGCTTCCTTGGCAGGCGGACTACGCTGTTCCTTTCGAGCTGGTTGATGGATGCCTGCTCGGCCAGCCCGGCACCGAGAAGGAGTTCCAGCCCGCATGGCAGGCGTACAAGTACCTGTTGAGAGGGAAGATGTACGCCTTAGTCGGCACCAACGACCAGATCAAGCGGCCGATTCTCACTTTGAAACTTGATCCGGCCTACAGCGAGATGCTCCGTCGGGAATACGAAGACATAGTACCTGGCTATTATATGAACAAGGTACACTGGAGCACGGTTTACCTGGATAGCAACGTGCCTCACAAAGTGGTCACCGATGCCATCCTCATGTCTCATGGGACCCTGCTTGCCACCTTCGGCAAGAAAGCACAACAGGAAATAAGGGAACACTGCCAGTAGGTGGGAGCCAAAGAGGCGGGGTGCCGCTACCCATCGCAAGATCACTCGTGGAAACCGCCGTGGAAACCGCCCGCGGAAACCGCTTGAAAAATTCCCGTTGCGTTTCCTGCGCGCTTGCGCTATTCTGCGTTGAAGCAAACCGTTGATGAGGAAGTAACGGCGATGTGCGCGCTCACAGAGAGCCGGGGGTAGCTGGGAACCTGGCAGTAGCGAATCGTCAAATGGTCCTCTGAGGGCTGGCGCAAACCGGGCAACCGCAGTAGCGTCGGACGGCGGCCTCCGTTATCGGGCACGAGTGTGAAGGCACTCATAAGAGGGCGCGCAAGCGTCAAGCAGAGGTGGCACCGCAGGAGTTTATCGCTCTTGTCCCTGCATTCATTCGATGTAGGAGACGAGGGCTTTTTTATTGCCTTCGCTCCGGAAAAGGAAGGCAAGGAAATGAACCAACTAGCAAGCACCGACTACAAGACCTACCTCGGCGAGGATGAACTGCCCACCCACTACTACAACGTGCGGGCAGACATGGTGACCGACCATGCGCCTATCCTGAACCCCGCCACGCTCCAGCCCATGACCGTGGCCGACCTCGAGCCCGTGTTCTGCACCGAGCTGGCGAAGCAGGAGCTCAACACCACCGACCGCTTCATCCCCATCCCCGAAGAGGTGCGCGACTTCTACAAGATGTACCGTCCCTCGCCGCTGGTACGCGCGAAGTTCCTCGAGAAGGCGCTCGGCACGCCCGCTAAAATCTACTACAAGTTCGAGGGCAACAACACCTCAGGCTCCCACAAGCTGAACTCCGCCATCGCGCAGGCCTACTACGCCAAACAGCAGGGCATCACACACCTCACCACCGAGACGGGTGCCGGACAATGGGGCACGGCGCTTTCCATGGCATGCGGATTCTTCGACATCGACCTGCAGGTATACATGGTGAAGTGCTCGGCCGAGCAAAAGCCCTACCGCAAGGCTGTCATGGAAACCTACCAGGCGCGCGTCACGCCTTCGCCGTCCAGCACCACCAACGTCGGTCGCGCGATCTTGGCCGAACATCCCGACTCGTCCGGGTCGCTGGGCACCGCCATTTCCGAAGCAGTGGAGACGGCGCTCAACACCGAGAACTGCCGCTACGTCTTGGGCAGCGTGCTCAACCAGGTTCTGCTGCACCAATCCATCATCGGCCTTGAGGCCAAGGCGGCTCTCGACAAGATCGGCGAGACGGCCGACATCCTCATCGGGTGCGCAGGCGGCGGCTCGAACCTGGGTGGCCTCATGGCGCCGTTCGTCGCCGACAAACTGGCGGGCAAGTCCGCACCGCACTTCATTGCCGTCGAGCCGGCCAGCTGCCCCAGCCTCACACGCGGACGCTTCGCCTACGACTTCTGCGACGTGGGCAAAGTAACGCCGCTGGCGAAGATGTACACGCTCGGCTCGGGCTTCATCCCCAGCGCCAACCACTCCGGCGGCCTGCGCTACCACGGCATGAGCCCCATTCTCTCGCAACTCTACCACGATGGCATACTAGACGAGGCACGCTCGGTTGAACAGACGAGTGTGTTCGAAGCCGCCGAACTGTTTGCTCGCGTTGAGGGCACGCTGCCCGCCCCCGAATCATCCCATGCCATCCGCGTGGCTATAGACGAGGCCCTCAAGTGCAAGGAGACCGGCGAGGAGAAGACCATCGTGTTCGGACTCACCGGCACGGGCTACTTCGACTTGGTTGCCTACATGGCCTACAACAACGGCACCATGACCGACTACATCCCCACTGACGAGGACTTGGAGGCCGGCTTCGCCTACATCCCGAAACTCGAGGGCATCCAGTAGGAAGCGTGGGCGTACGGCGAGGGATCGTGCAGCATAAGACGAAGGAACCCCTCTCGACGCGGGCTCCTTCGCTTTAGTGCTCCGGCTATGGATGGCGGGTAGGCCGGCAAAGTTTTTTCATTCTAACATGTGCACTGGGCATGGTAGGGCAGGGTGTCTTGTGCTAGGATAGGCGAACAGGTGTTTGTAGAAAGAAAGGCGAGCCGTGGCGCGCATCGAACGAACGATACTCGGCATCGATCCGGGGCTGGCCAATACGGGCTGGGGTGTTGTGGCCCAGCACGGCGCGCAACTCGCCTGCGTGGCGTACGGCTGCATTTCCACGCCTGCTGGCGTGCCGCTGGCGCAGCGGCTGAAGAAGATACACGAGCAGATAGGCGCCGTCATCGCGCGATTCGAACCGGTATGCGTGGGTATCGAGACTGTGTGGTTCGGAGTGAACGCCCAAAGCGCGTTTGCTACCGGCCAGGCGCGCGGTGCCGCGCTCGTTGCGTGCGCCGAGCACGACTTGTCGGTGGGAGAGTTCTCTCCCAGCCAGATTAAGCTGGCGGTTGTGGGCGAGGGTGGGGCAGAAAAGGATCAGGTGCAATACATGGTAGGCAAACTGTTGGCGCTGGAAGTGGTGCCGAGTCCGGACCATGCGGCCGATGCGCTTGCTGCGGCTATCTGCTACACCACTCATGAGGGGCTCGCTGCTGCAATGGCTGCAGGCTCGCAGCCTGCGCAGCAGCGAGTTTGCGCATCGGCGCAGCAGGGAGGATCACTATGATCGCGTTTTTAAAAGGCCGTCTTGCAGGCAAGTCCCCGACGATTGCGCTTATCGAGGTGAATGGCGTAGGCTATGCCGTCGCTATGTCCCAGGCGGGTTTGTCGAAGCTGCCCGAGGCGGGCGGATCGGTCGAGGTGCAGACGTATATGCAGGTACGCGACGACGGCATCGCGCTGTTCGGTTTCCTATCCCATGAGGAGAAAGCGCTGTTCGAGCGGCTTATCAGCGTGGGTGGAGTCGGGCCGAAGGTTGCGTTGGCGGCTCTGTCGGTGTTCACGCCCCAAGCGTTGGCCTCTGCCATTGCCTCGCAGGATGTTGCTGCGGTGTCGAAGATACCGGGCGTGGGTAAAAAGACGGCCTCGCGCATTATCTTGGAGTTGAAAGGCTCTCTCGACCAGGGCATCGCAGGCTTGTTCGACAGCCCTGCTCCGCTTTCCGCGACCGACAGCCGGCTACGGGCGGCACACGAGGCGTTGCTGTCTATGGGCTTTACGTCCGCCGAGGCCGATCTTGCGCTCAAGGGTGTGCCCGAAGGTGCGGCCGAGGGCGTCCTGTTACAATATGCGTTGAAACGATTGGGTTCCGACAGCTAGGCGCAGCGCAAGCTAGGCGCGGCGCAGGTTAGGCGGTTATGGGCGACAACGGCATCGAAATAGAAGGTCTGGTATTCGAGGCGGGTACGGATGATGATACGGCGGGCAGCGCGTGCGCTGCTGAGGTGCGCGAGCGTACCGTGACCGCAGCGCTTATTGAAGACGATTTGGCGCTCGACCGTAGTCTGCGGCCCAAGCGCCTCGGCGATTACTTGGGTCAGACGAAGCTGAAGGAATCGCTTGCCGTCCTCATCGAGGCGGCTCGCGCGCGCGGCGATGTGGTAGACCATATTCTGTTTTCGGGTCCTCCGGGTTTGGGAAAGACGACGCTTGCCACCGTTGTCGCCAACGAGTTGGGCGCGAGCATCCGCACCACCAGCGGCCCTGCTATCGAGCGCACGGGCGATCTTGCCGCCATCCTCACGAACCTTGAGGAAGGAGACGTGCTGTTCATCGACGAGATACATCGCCTGAACCGCATGGTCGAGGAAGTGCTCTACCCCGCACTCGAGGACTTCGCCTTGGACATCGTGGTGGGCAAGGGCCCGGCAGCGCGCTCTATCCGCTTGGATCTGCCGCATTTCACGCTTATCGGCGCTACGACACGCACGGGGCTGCTTACCGGGCCTTTGCGCGATCGCTTCGGCATCGTGTTTCGGCTGCAGTATTATACGCCCGAGGAGCTGGGCTCCATTGTGTGCCGCTCGGCATCCATCTTGGGCGTCGATATAGCCGAAGACGGTGCGCTGGAGATCGCGCGTCGCAGCAGGGGTACGCCGCGTTTGGCGAACCGCTTGCTCAAGCGCGTGCGCGACTGGGCCCAGGTGCGCGGCAACGGAGATATCGACGAAGACGTGGCCGCACAGGCACTCAGCTTCTTTGAGGTGGACTCGCTCGGCTTGGACGCAGTCGACAATCGCATCCTAGAGTTGCTGGCGGTGCAGTTTTCGGGCCGTCCGGTGGGGCTTTCGACGCTGGCTTCGGCCCTGTCGGAGGACCCCGACTCGCTCGAGGACGTCTACGAGCCGTTCCTTATGCAGCAAGGCCTCATGGTGCGCACGCCAAAGGGTCGTCAAGCTACGGCGCGCGCTTACGAGCATCTGGGCCTGCAGCCGCCCGCCCAGTCGTAACGGTTTTCCGACAGTTTGCCCCGGGGGCTGTCAGGGCAAGCCGCACGATCTATGGTTGCCCTCGGGGCAACGTGCGGGCGCGATGATGCCCCTGCGGCTGCAAACGGCTTCAAACAATGCGGCACCGCTTGCAGGCTCCGAGGTCTGCGCTATTGAAAGGAACGCCCATGCTCACCCAGGACTACCTTGTACGCATTATGGTTCAGTTTGCCGAGATCATCAGGCGCAGCTGGATGAGGGCTACGAAGGAGCGCGATCCTCGGGGCGCCGCCGATATGCTGGAGGATGCCGTGGGCGAAGCGACCGATATCGACGGTGGCGTGCTGCTGTCGTTGTCGCCTGAGTCCATTGCCAGCGTCATGCAGGTGTCGGGTACCGATCCGCGGGTGACCGAGTACATCGCCCGCAGCTTGCTGCTCGCTTCCGGTTATCTGCGCGAAGCGGGCGACCATGGTTTGGCCACGGTGCGCGAGCAGCAAGCGCGGGCTATCGCGGAAGCCTACGGCCACGAGCTGCCCGAAACCCCCGAGGGACTGGCCGGATTGCTAGACGATTTGGACGAGGGTGTCGTCGAGCAAGCTGAGCCCTCTTTGGCCACCATGGGCTTCGACGAGGAGCCTTTCGGATCGGATACGCCGGTCGTGTCGGAGGAGCCTCGCAGCCCGACTGCATAGGTTGCCTCTTGTGCCTGCTGTCCAGCGGGTATAAGCTTGCTGCCAGGGGCTTTCATCTTCATCCGTCTGGCCAGGTGCGCTACTATGCTCTTGGGAGATTTTTATCGAAGGGGAAGTCCTTGTCCGTTAATAAGGCAAAAACGCTGCTGCATTCGTTGCGGTGGTACCATCTGGGGTTTGCATT
>NZ_JAVWUP010000112.1:0-8701 GCF_036667095.1 Gordonibacter sp.
TGGACAAAAGAGGATCGCAATGAGAGAGATAGTGGCTCCCTTCATGAGCTTACGTGGCGTGTGCCAGCTTTTTCTTTTGTGCGGCGTTCATCTTTTGTTCGCCTTGCCCTTCAGCACCATGGTGTTTATACCGGGGCTTACCAATCTTCGACCCGTTACCGCCCTCATGCCTATCTTCGGAATATTCTTTGGCCCGGCTGGAGCGTGGGGCTATGCTTTTGGCAACATTGCCTACGATGTGCTTTCTGGCAATGTGGCTATTTCCTGCATCGGTGGGTTTGTCGGCAATTTTCTGGCGACGCTGATCTTCTGGCTCCTTGTCAAAAGAATTACCAAAAATGATCGCGTCGTAGGCTCGTTGTCGACCTGCCTTGCCTATGTGGGCATATCGGTGGGGGCAAGCATTGCGGTGGGGATATCGGTAGTGTCCTGGGTGTTTTTCTTTATTCCGGAAGCTGATGCGGTCTACCTGTTCGTCTCGATCATAATCAACAACACTTTTTTCTTCATCATGCCCGGTATGGCGCTCTGCATCTTGTTCTCCACGGAGTTTAAATTTGCTCCCTATACAGGTAAAAAAGCGTCTCCGCCTCCTCACGGGCATGAAGAAGAATCCTGTATAGAGGGTAGGCAAGAACCGGTATAGATTAAGAATAAAACTTATCGAGGCGCAGGGCGCTGAAAGGCCTGTTTTGAAGGAAGAGAATGCGAGCGGGTCGATAAGCCGGGTTCTGTCGTTGGACGGCCATTTATCTCGAACGTGTGTCGCCACACGCCTCAAGCACGCAACCCGAACGTACGACGGGCAGCCGTATTGCGTTCCTATTTGCGCTTGCTCCGGATGGGGTTTTCCAAGCCGCGCCGTTGCCGACGCGCTGGTGCGCTCTTACCGCACCGTTTCAGCTTTTCTCCCGTCGCCTCAAAGGCAGCGGGGGAGTTTTCTTTTCTGTGGCACTGATCCGTCGGGTCGCCCCGCCCAGCCGTTAGCTGGCATCCTGCCCGGTGGAGCCCGGACTTTCCTCGCACCTCAAAGGTACGCGACCGTCTGGCCCGCTCGCGTATGGTATTCTAGCAAATCGAACCTGACACGCGGACGCGAAACGCAAAGCCGCGTGAAAATCGCAGGAAGCCGAGGCACCCCCCGGCTTCCTGCGCACCAAAAGGAGGGATGAGACGGATGGCCACCTGCGCACTCGTTGCGGCGATCGATTTCAACGCCGAGGATTTCCAGGCACGTCGCATGGCGGGCGATTTCGATTTCGTCATAGCCGTCGATGCGGGCTTCGCCTGCTTGGAGGCCCTTGACGTGGTGCCTGACATGGCGGTGGGCGACTTCGACTCGCTCGGCTACGTGCCAAAATGCCGTCGCGTGTCCCGCTTTCCGGTGAAGAAGGACAAAAGCGACATGGAGCTGGCGTTGGAGAAGGCGGTAGCTTGGGACCATGACGAGCTTGTCGTGTACGGTGCGTTGGGCGGCAGGCTGGATCACACGCTGGCGAACCTGCAGCTGTTCGCGAAGTTCTCCGAGCAGGGGCACTACGTCACTGCTGTGGGCGATACGTATGCCGTGCGCTTGCTCACCGGGCCCGACGTGCTCGACCTGCCCGATGTCGAGGCCGGCACGGTCTCGGTGTTTTCCGCAAGCGATTGCGCCCGCGGCGTCATCGAAACGGGCCTCGCTTACGCGCTGAACGACGAGGACCTTACGAACCGCACCTCCCGCGGCGTCTCCAACGAGCTCATCGGAGAACCTGCTCGCATTGCGGTAGAAGAGGGGACGCTCTACATCTTTCATCCGCTTGCCTAACCGTATGTGCGATGAGGCCACTTGATCTTTATAATAGCGGACAGACTGGCTTGCAGGCCGGTCGCTACATACCGGGGAGCTTGCAGCCGCCATGCGGCCGGGCAGGCTGAGAGGAAGCGCCGATACCACGCTTCGACCCGACGAACCTGTATGGGTAATGCCAACGAAGGGAGTCTCATGACGCAGTCGCACTGCACGCCTGCCTCGCCGATCACGCAAATCGATCGCGCACGCGCAGGCATCGTCACCAGCGAAATGGAAATCGTCGCAGCCAAAGAAGGTCGTGATCCCGAGTTCGTCCGCGAGGGCGTGGCTGCCGGGCGCATCGCCATCCCCGCGAACATCCGCCATGCTTCGCTCTCTCCCGAGGGCATCGGCGGCGGGTTGCGGACGAAAGTGAACGTGAACCTGGGCATCTCCGGCGACGTTGCCGACGAAGCCGAGGAGTGGAAGAAGGTCGCTGTGGCACTTGAGCTGGGTGCTGAGGCTATCATGGATCTGTCGAACAGCGGCAAGACGCAGGGCTTTCGCACCCGGCTGGTAGAGAAGGCTCCGGCCATGATCGGCACGGTGCCGATGTACGACGCGATCGGGCATTTGAACATGCCGCTGGTGGATATCAAGCCCCAAGACTTCCTGGCCGTGGTGCGCGCGCATGCCGAGGACGGTGTGGACTTCGTCACCATCCACGCCGGCATGAACCGGCGCACTATCGAGACGTTTCGCGAGACGGGCCGCCTCACCAATATCGTCAGCCGCGGCGGGTCGCTCTTGTTCGCCTGGATGGAGGCCACCGGCAACGAGAACCCGTTTTTCGAGTACTACGACCAGGTGCTGGATATCCTGCACGAGTACGACGTCACCATCAGCATAGGGGACGCCATGCGGCCGGGGAGCACCTTCGATGCCAGCGACGCGGGGCAGATCGCCGAGCTCATCGAGATCGGGAAGCTGACGCAGCGCGCGTGGGATGCGGGTGTGCAGGTGATGGTCGAGGGTCCGGGGCACATGGCGCTCGACGAGATCGCCGCGAACATGAAGCTGGAGAAGCGTTTGTGCCACGATGCGCCCTTCTACGTGCTCGGTCCGCTGGTCACCGATATCGCGCCAGGCTACGACCATATCACGGCCGCTATCGGCGGGGCGGTGGCGGCTGCCTCGGGTGCCGACTTTTTGTGCTACGTGACGCCGGCTGAGCATCTGCGCCTGCCTGACGTCGACGACGTGCGCGAAGGTTTGGTGGCCACGAAGATCGCCGCGCATGCCGCCGACATCGCCAAAGGCGTGCCGGGTGCGCGCGACATCGACAACCGCATGAGCGATGCTCGCCGCCGCGTGGCCTGGGAAGAGATGTTCGACCTGGCTATCGACCCGGTGCGCCCGCGCCGCTACTTCGAGAGCGCGCCACCCTCCACGGACGGTACCTGCACCATGTGCGGCGAGATGTGCGCCATGCGCACCGTCAGCAACATCATGGACGGCTTAACGGTCGACCTGGGGAAGGAGTAGCTCCATGGAACCGTTTGCCTTGAAGAACGCGCTGGACAACGTGCGCGCGTCGGTGCCGCTCGTGCACTGCGTCACGAACTATGTGACAGCGAACGACTGCGCGAACGCGCTTTTGGCCATCGGAGCCAGCCCCATTATGAGCGACGAGCCGGCCGACGTGGTTGACATCACGTCGATCTGCGGCGGTCTGGTGCTGAACATCGGCACGCTGAGTGAGCGCACCATCGAGGGTATGTATATGGCAGGGAAGCGAGCCGGTGAGCTGGGTCACCCCCTCGTGTTGGATCCAGTAGGTGCTGGTGCCTCGAAGCTGCGTACCGCTACGGCCGAGGGGCTGTTAGGCAAGCTGGACGTGCGCATTGTCCGCGGCAACAAATCCGAGGTGCGCTCGCTTGCGGGTGCTGCCGCATCCACCCGCGGGGTGGATGCGAACCCGGATGATGCGGTGACCGAACAGAACCTGGCAGAAAACGCGGCGTTCGCGCGCGAGCTGGCCGCACGCTGGGATACGGTGGTGGCGATCACGGGGGCGATCGATGTCGTCGCCGATTCCAAGCGGGCGTTTGCTGTGCGCAACGGCGTTCCCCTCATGGGTAAGATCACCGGGGCGGGGTGCATGCTTACGTGTTTGAGCGGGGCCTTTGCGGTTGCGAACCCTGGTCGTCTGCTCGAGGCGACGGTCGCTTCTGTGGCTGCTCTGGGGTTGGCGGGCCAGATCGCAGCCGATCGCATGGGTGGCATGGACGGTACGGGATCGTTTCGCACCTATGTGCTAGATGCCCTCACCCGCATGGACGGTGCCGCCCTTGATGCAGGTGCCAAAGTCGAAGAGATCGGATAGGTTATGTTTGATCGGGAAGAACTCAAGCGCGCCTTGGAGCTGTATGCGGTGACCGACCGTGCTTGGTTGGACGGCCGCACGCTGGCCGCCTGCGTTGAGGATACCTTGCGCGGCGGTGTGACGTTCGTGCAGCTGCGCGAGAAGGACGCACCGCCCGCCGAGGTGGTGCTCCGTGCTTGCACGCTGGTGCCGCTCTGTCGCGCGGCAGGGGTGCCTATCGTCGTCGACGACGATGTTGAGGCGGCTCGGATCAGCGGAGCCGATGGCGTGCATATCGGCCAGAGCGACACGGCCTGTGCCGAAGCGCGCGCCGTACTGGGCCCCGATGCCCTGGTGGGCGTTTCGGCTGCGAGTGTTGCCGAAGCTCAAGCAGCCGAAGCGGCAGGTGCCGACTATATTGGCGTGGGGGCATTGGCGAGTACGGCGACGAAGCCCGAGGCCGGTATTCTGACACCTGATGAGCTGCGCACTATCTGCGAGTCGGTGAGCATCCCGGTGGTAGCCATCGGTGGATTGAATGCCGAGACCATTCCTCTTCTTGCCGGCACCGGCGTCGACGGCGTTGCCGTGGTGTCCGCTCTTTTCGCCGCCGAGGACATAGAGGCGGCCACGCGCGAGCTGAAGGCGATCGTGGAAGAGACGCTTTGCCTGAAGAAGGAAGGCGGGGTATGAAAGCAGTGCTCAGCATTGCAGGGTCGGACTCGAGCGGTGGAGCTGGCATCCAGGCCGACATCAAGACGATCGAGGCGTACGGCTTGTTCGCCGAAACGGCAATTACGGCGCTGACGGCCCAGAACACCACGGGGGTCTTCGGCGTCGTGGATATCGAGCCGGACTTCGTGGCCGCCCAGATCGATGCCGTGTTCGAAGACATCCGTCCCGCTGCGGTGAAGATCGGCATGGTCTCGTCCGCTGCCATCATCGAGGCCATTGCCGCGCGCCTCGAATATCACCACGCACGCAATATCGTGGTCGACCCGGTCATGGTATCCACCAGCGGCTCGCGCCTTATCGGTGACGATGCGAGGGGGGCGTTGGTGGAGCGCCTTCTTCCCTTGGCCGACGTCGTCACGCCTAACATGCCGGAGGCGGCGGTGCTTTGCGGGTTTCCTGTCGAGAGCGAAGACGACATGGAGCGTGCCGCGCACTACCTTGCTGCTCCGAACAAGGGCGTCGTGCTGGTAAAAGGAGGGCACCGTGAGGATGCGGCTGACGATGTGCTCGTCGCCCCGAGCGGCATCGCCGTTTGGCTGCGCGCTAGGCGCATCGCCACCCTCAACACCCATGGGACCGGCTGCACCCTGTCTGCTGGCATCGCCTGCGGTCTGGCTGAGGGCTGTGACATCTCCACCTCGGTGCGCCGTGCCAAATACTTCGTCACCGGCGCTCTCGAATCCGGTCTCGATCTGGGCCGCGGCAACGGCCCCCTCGACCATAAGTGGCAGCGGGGGGCTCCGTCGGTCTGACGTGCGCCCGGCATCTGCGATATCGCAGGTACGATGGTGGCAGCGGGGGGCTTCGTCGGTTTGACGTGCGCCGGAGCTGTTCGGCCTACGGTGCCACGCGCGGTCTTGCTACGCCAGACGGTGCAGTCCTGTTTGCGTTGTGTGCATACAGGACTGCACCAAACGTGGCTTCCTTACCGCTCGAATACGCATGCGCCGCCGGTGAACGTGGCCAGCACGTGGGTTTTCTGGATGTCTTCGGCCGCGCAGGTCAAAAGGTCATGGTCGAGCACAGCGATGTCGGCCAGCATGCCGGGTGCGAGCGTTCCTAGCTCGCGTCGACGTCCTGCCGCCGCGGCGCTTCCCTGGGTGTAGGCGCGCAGTGCTTCGGGCATGCCGATGCGCTCGTCCGGTAGCCATCCGCCGGCGGGCTCGTGCGTCGTCGGATCCTGTCGCGTCACGGCGCTGTACAGTACGTTCATCGAGTTCACATCGACTACGGGCGAGTCGGTGCCGAAAGCCAGCACGGTGCTCTTGTCGAGCAGCGTGCGCAGGGGCCACGCATATGTCGTGCGCTCCGGTCCCAGGTCGCGCTCCGGTCCGCCCGGGTCAAGCGTCATATGGGGCGGCTGTACGGCGGCCACCACCTGCAGCTCAGCCAATCGGCCCAGATCGCTCGGTAGGAAGTTCTCCCCATGCTCGAGGCAGTTGCGTCGTCCGTTGGGAAGCGCCCCGAAGCGACAACGTGCTTCCTCGAGGATGTCGAGCGCCGCGTGTATTGCTGCGTCGCCGATCGTGTGGATGCGCACAGGATAACCCTTCTCGGCTGCCGCAAGCACATAGGCGCGCATAACGGAGGCGTTTACCGTGGGCCGTCCGCAGTCCTCAGCGAACCGTGCATTGGTATACGGTTCGGTCAACCAGGCCGTATGCTGGCTCGAAACACCGTCGAAGAACTGCTTGAAGCCTGCTGCCTGCAGCATCGGCCCCGTATAGCGCTTGCGCATCCCCTCGAACCGCCCCAGATCATCCGTCAGGGTGGGGAACAAGTGCACGCGTGCTGTCAGCTCGTCGCGAGCGAGCAGTGCCGCATGTACATCGTCGCGTACGAAATCCAGGCCGGGGCTCGCCATGAGCGACAAGTCGCATACGCTCGTCACGCCGTTTTTCGCCAATCGTGCCAAAAAGCCACGATAGGCCTGTGTTGTCTCGTCGTCGGTGAAGGCACCCATGATCTTGGGCATAAGCTCCATGGCTGCGGACTCGCGTACGATGCCGGTCGGCTCGCCGAACTCGTCGCGGTCGTATGATCCTCCGGCCGGAGGGATGCTGTCGCGCTGCACGCCCAGTTCGTTCAGCGCGGTCGAGTTCAGCCAAAGCGTGTGGGCATCGCCCGAGTACAGGGCAACGGGACGGTCGGGGAACGCTTGATCCAGCGAGTGTTTCGAGGGCAGCAGGGGAGGGTTCCAGCGGTACTCGCGCCAGCCCTGCGCCAGCAACCAGCCGCTCGGCCGGCGCTCTGCGAGCCGTTGCATGCGCGCCACGCAGTCAGCCTCGTTTTCACCCAAAAACGTCGTGGCAAGTGGCGAGGAATACACGGCCGAATGGAAGAAGTGCAGGTGCGAATCGTGGAAGCCGGGTACGACCAACGCATCTCCGAAGTTGCGGATCTCAGGTGAGCCGACTCCTGTATTCGCCTGCGCTGCGAAGGCCCGTACGTCGTCCTGTGGTCCTGCGGCCACGATGCGGTCTCCCGACACGGCAACTGCACCCGGCGTTGCCGAACTGCTCGTTCCCGTGAACACCCGCTCGCTCTCGATGATCAGGTCGACCTGCATGGGAATGCTCCTCTCGGTTGGCGCGCGGACTTACGGCAGCTCGAAGCGGTAATCGTCCCCGCAGATGGTTTGCTTCAGCTTACCTTCGCATACCAGGTAGATCAAGTGTGCCATGGTTTCACCTAGGGAGAAATACTTTTGGTCCAACTCCCACTCGCGCCAATTGCCGTAGCGCCACTTCGCGTGGGACGAAATGTCCACAATGTCATGGTGTCCGCTCGCAACTAAGCCGTAGATCTCGCTGAGTCGCTCTTCGTGGTGCTCGATAAGCTGCATAACGCGACCCTGGAGATCCTGGAAGAAGGCCCCGTGTGCGGGCAGCACGTAATCGACGTCGAAGGAGAGCATTTTGCCGAGGCTCGCCAGGAACTCTTCGAGTGCGTTGTAGGCAGGGAACCACGACGCGACGGAGGGAGTGATGCGCTCGAGCACGTGGTCGCCCACGATCATGATCTTGCGGGCAGGCTCGTACAGGCAGATGTGCCACGGGTCGTGCCCTGGCGTCTCTACGATGCGAAACAGGTAGTCGCCCGCCCGATACTCGTCGCCTTCACGCAGATATGCCACCGTGGGCTGGTTCTTCAGGGGAAGCAGCTCCGCCGACACGTGCAGACGTGGCTTGCCCTTCTTGAAGGTGATGCCGCTTTGATGGGGTGCCGCGGCCTGCAAGAGCAGCGGGCCGAACACGTGCGCCTCCATGTCCTGTAGGTTCTCCACCTCCTGAAACGAATGGAGGTTTGCGAAAACCGGCATGCCGTCGCGGTAGATGCGGTCGAGGTTGCCCGTATGGTCGGGGTGCGAGTGCGTAAGCACGATCTCAACACCCTCCCAGCTACGCCCGAGTGCCGAGAGTGCCTGGTCGAGCGCTTCTTCGCAGGCAGGATGATTGAACCCGACATCAATGATGACCGTCTTGTCCTCGGCGAGGATGAAGTACGAGTTGATGGCCTTCAGCGGGTTGTGGGGCAGCGGAACCCGTACGATGTAGAGGTTGGGGAATAGCTCGACGGGTACTCCGAAGGGCGCGGCAAGGCAGGTTTGCTTTGCTGAGAAGGCATCCAAGGCGAAACTCTCGTGTGGTTGAGTATTGTTTGTTTGGTTGCATTCCATCGTACTCGTCCTTTCGACGCGGGATGGCTTGAGAAGGCTGGGCAGGGTACGAAATATCCCAACATATCAAAAAGGCCGGGGCATCAGCCCCGACCTGCAAGTTTTGTGGTAGTCCCGACCGGATTCGAACCGGCGACCTCCGCCTTGAGAG
>NZ_JAVWUP010000113.1:0-8605 GCF_036667095.1 Gordonibacter sp.
CCTCGTCTGATAAGGCCGCAAGTAGACGGGTTAATACTTGGCTTCCGCTTGGGATGATTCCAGCGGGGTCAGGTGATAAAAACATTAGCCAAAAAGACCACCCCCTTCTATCGAGTGAATAGGCAGGGCATTTGAGCGCCTAGGATAATTCTGACAGAAGTCAAGTATTAACCCGTCGAAAAGGCGTATCAGCTTATCAGCCAACACCGTGCGGGTCGCTCGCTTTCGCCCGCACCGTCCCTTCATATGGGTGCGAGGCTATCGCAACGTGCGCACTTACAATCGGTGCTCTCCTAGCCGATTGCGCATGTGATCGAGCGGGCCGCACGGTGCTGGCTGGCGAATGAATGAAAGGAGGTGAAGACATGGGTAAAAAGTGGCTTACGCCGCAGGAATCAGCGGCATACATGAACACGACGCTCCCGAGGATTTACGAACTAGTGAAATCAGATGACGTGAGGTCTTACGTCAAACCATGGAGCAAGTCGAGGCCTTATCGACTCATTAGCACAGATGACCTTGACGCATATGTAATGTCATGGGAGCAGGGCAAAGACGCTTACAAGAGGCTTGGAGAAGGCGAATGAGTGAAAGGAGGTGCCCTTCGTGCGCGATCTTTTTGCTAGGCTAAAACATTGGCTTATTGACATTCCGTTCTGGTTACATGAAACCATTTGGTATGTCGGTACCGTGCTCGTGCTGTCAATAGAGTCGCTTGCGATACTCTTATTTTTAGTAAAATGCACGACGCACTAAACCGGTGAGCGTGCTCTCTTTTTGAGGTTGATAAAATCCACTAATTTTTTCAACAGGTTGTATTCGCTGTTTGAAATCTCAAGCCCGTTCGCTTTAATCACGAAATTCCCCAATCTATAAAAAAGCCGCCGACGGAAGCACCCGCCAACGGCCAAGCCATGAAATGGAGTAACCCAAATGGCAAAAACTATTTTACATGCAAAACAGGGCGGGTGGGCGACAAAAGTTCTTGCCGTCCTCATCGTCACTGGAATTCTACCGGTAGCGCTTGTGGCGCTTTTGATGGCCGCATGCGATATGTGGGGCGACTGGCTCCTGCTTGTCGCGATAGCCCCGCTTGTAATCATGTTCGCAAGGTGGCGAGGCTGATGAGTGCCGAAGGCAAGGCCCGCGGGTGGCTTTCTGTTGCCGACGCTGCAAGGTATGCAAGCGTTGCCGAGCAGATCATCAGAGTTGCCGTAGCAAGCGGAGAGCTCCCCGCGTATGAGCGCCCCGCGTTGCGCGAGCGCGACAGTGCGCTTCGTCGGAATATGCGCGTGAGCATCGCCGATGTTGACACCTGGGTGCGCGACACCTGGAAGCCTGCGGAGGTGGGCGCACGGGTGCGCGACACCCGGGGGCCTGTGGAGGTGGTCGTATGAGCGATACCGTTTTTATGGGAACCGTGGTGCACACGCCGAGCACGGCGAGCGATATCCAGATATTCGACAACGCCGAGTTTGGGCGGGTTCGTACGCATGAGGACGAGCGCGGTGTGGTGACGTTTTGCGCTAAGGATGTCGCGGCGGCGCTTGGCTACAAGAACACGAGCAAGGCGGTCAACGACCATTGCCATGGGGTAACGATTCGTTACCCCATCCCTGACCAGCTTGGGCGCAGGCAAAAGACACGCTTCATTACCGAGCCGGATGTGTACCGCCTTATTTCTCATAGCAAGCTGCCAAGCGCGCAGCTCTTCGAGGCGTGGGTGTTTGAGGAAGTGCTTCCGGCAATCAGGCATCACGGCGGATATGTGGGCACAGCGCCCGGCGAGAGTGATGAACAGATTATGGCACGGGCCCTGGTTGTGGCAAACGCCGCCATAGAGCGCAACCACGTTGAGATTGACAGGCTCAAACCCAGGGCCGCGCTTGGCGATGCCCTCATGGGCAGCGACGGGACGTGCTGCATTCGGGAGGCTGTGCGCTACATAGCGCCGATGAACGATGCGATAAGGCTGCGCGACGTGCTGGAAGACCTCAAAGCCTGCGGAATGCTCTGCAAGGGCCCAGGCTCAACGCCTCCAACCCGTGCAGGCATAGACACGGGCCGCCTCGTGCAGCGCGCCGCACCCGATGTTGTGCACGAGGACGGATGGGTCACGCGTGGGCGGGCATACGCTCATGTGACTAACAAAGGTATTGCATGGATGATTCAGCGCTACGGGCAAGGCTACGCGTTAAGTGCAGGTGATACGCTATGACTGAAAAAGTGAAGGAAGGATTGAATATGGTCAACGATGAGAACGAGACCGCTTGTAAGAACTTCATCGAGCGCATTGATAGCGTGGAGCAGGTAGCACTAGATATGCTAGATGAGATTTTGGATAACGGCGATCTGTGCGCGTTCTGCACAAGCGATGATGACGACTGTCACGGTGATGGCATATGTGCCGTACTCGATGGCACAAAGTACGCTGTTCGCTTGCGTGCGCTGGGGGTGAGCGAGTGAGCACGCATTATAAAAACCGTGAGCCGGGAGGTGGCTGCGGTGGGTGCCTGGCGGTGCTTGTGGTGATCGTGATCTTTGCTGCCACTGCAGGTGTGTGTTGGGAGCTGGGGGCTATGGTCGCCCGCGCCCTGGTCGCTTGACGGCGTTAGAATTCTTCGTTCCATCCAACCGGATCTCTTCTAAGGGCACCCCTACGCACGTTGACGGATGGAACGAGTACATCAAAGCCCAGAACAAGAACCGCTATGTCGCTGCCGCCATGGAGCGCGAGAACGTTGGAAACGTTGTCTCGCACACACGAGCCGCCATGCTGAAACAGCACTTCGAGCCTTTAGGGGTGCCAGCACTTGTAACGGTCACATTCGTGGAGATAAACCGCCGCCGCGACGTTTCGAACATCTACGGAGGGTTGAAGTGGGTGCTCGATGGGCTTACACGTCCAAGAGGAAGTAAATACATGGGAGCCGGGGCGATAGTTGATGATAGCCCGAAGTGGTGTGAGGTGAACACTCATCTCGACGTTGACGAGAAGCACCCAGGTGTGAGAATCAGAATCGAGCCGTTGTGACAGATAAAATCACCGTGAAGCAGGACGGCCGGGGCGTGTGGTTCGCCCGGCCGTACCTAGGCAAGACCCCGGCCGGGCGCGATAGTAAGCCCTACAAGAGTTTTCCAGAGGCACAAAGCGAGAGTGAGGCACTTGCGCTCGCGCAAGCGTGGGCGGCGGGCCTTACCCATGATGGCTTAGTGCCAAGCATGCTGCTCACCGACCTTTTGGATGACTATATATCCATGATTGAGGCCAAGGGTGCAAGCCCGAACAGTATCAAAGCGTACCGGCTGTTTGCTTCGAACTACTGTGCACGTTTTCTCAAAAAGCGCCGAGCCGACGAGCTCACAGCTATGGACTTCAACCGCTTTGAGGTTGCCTTGCTGAAAGGTGGAGGGCGGGGAGGCGGGCCTCTGTCTCAAAACACCGTTATTGGCGTTTATCAGTTTCTTCGAGCTGCTTACCGCTACTTCGTTAAAAACGGCCTTTGCGAGAGCAACCCGCTTGTCATGGCTGAAAAGCCAAGCATGGAGCGACATGAGGCCATATCCCTTGAAGAATGCGACTTCACAGCGCTCGTGCACTACGTATCAGCGGCCATGCGCGGCGATGCTTTACCCATCAAAGATCGTAGCGAAATCGAACAGCGTGAGCGGGTGTGTGCGTTTGCTGTCTGGATGGCGCTACATACCGGTATGCGCGTTGGTGAGGTGTGCGCCCTGCACCGCCGCGACGTGGCCGTCCTTCGCGGTTTTGTTCACGTGGGTGGAACCGTGATCGAGCAAACAGGTCACAGGGCCGAGCGCGCCGCGAAGCCGAAGACATCCCACAGCCGCCGCAACGTTTCTATGACCCCAGAAGAGTTCAACGCTATTGCAGAGTTCACGGCCTGGCAAGATAGCGCCTTTGCCTGGTGTGGCTCAAGCTCGCCGCTCGTGTCGCTTGACGGCTCCTACATGCGCCCAACAAGTGTATCCGAGGCATTCAAGAAGCTATGCCACCGCCTAGGCATTGACCAGGCTGCAACATTTCACACCCTGCGCCACACACACGCCTCATGGTGTTTGGCCGCAGGCGTAGACATTATTACGCTTTCCGAGCGCCTGGGACACGCCGACCCATCAATCACCATGAGGGTATACGGACACGTTTTATCGGGTCGAGACGTAGCAGCCGCCGAAGCGTTCGCCTCAATAGTCAAGCGCGTGGAGGGTGAGGGAAAATCATGAGGTGTCCCAAAAACAGTACTGACAAAAGACTGACAATGAAGCCAGTTTTCCACAATGCTAAAAAGTCGAGTAATGCAAGGTGAAGGGCTAAAAACACCCCTTCGCAACAAAGTAGTTTCTGTATAAGAACAAATTATCTTGTTTTATGAAAGGTGAAGACGATGATTCCAAAAATGACCAATGAACAGCGCTTGGCAGCACTTGAAAAGGCAATGCAAGGGCGCAAGGTGCGCGCGGCGCTGAAGAAGCGTATCAAGGCCGGAGAGGTGCCCCTCGCTGATGCCCTGGCGCACCCCGATGCTCAAGACATGCGTGCCAGGCAATTCATAGCGGCGTTTCCCGGCATTGGCGACGCTCGGGCTACGGCGATCATGAAAGCCGCCAGGATAGCCGAAACGCGCCATATCCGAGCACTTGGCACAAAGCAGCGGTCAAACCTGCTTGAAATTATGGCTAAAAGCTAGGCGAGGTCGATTTTGGCGGGCTATCACGCGCTTTTGTGAACTCATGCCCGTTTTGCGGTATGCAAGGTCTTAAAAACGATTAGAAAGGTTCAGACTATGGGTATCGTTGAAGTATTCGGATGGTTTCTGGCCGTTATTGCTGGAGTATTCGTTCTCACTATCGCGGCGTTTTGTATATCCTACGCGATTTCATACGGGTGGAATGCCGGAGGGAAACAGGGGATGCGTCGTGGTTAAACATCCCTTTATCGTCTTTCTGTCCGGCCCCGTGAGTGGTCTTCCTGACAACAACCGAGCCGCGTTTTCGGATGCCGCAGATCGCATAGCGGCCCAAACGGGTGTGCGTGGGAATATCTACGTTCCAACTGAGAGCGTGAGCGCAAATACGACGCATGAAGAGGCCATGAGCGAATGCCTCTTGGAGCTTGTTGGGGGTCAGTTTCAGGACTGGAACCTGCATGCGCCCTATGAGTGCCTAGCACAGCTTCCCGGGTGGAGCGATAGCCCGGGCGCTCTGATCGAGGCAGCGGTGGCGCTCTCTATCGGGGTTCCGGTCATGTCACTTGATGAGCTTTTGCAAAGCTATGAAACCGCCGACGCGTAGGTGTGAGGCGTGCCGCTGGTGGCGTGAGCGATATTCACGGCAGTGGTGCGCCAACCCGTCCCCTCCCGCGCTTCTCGTCACCGAGCACGGCCATGAGTGCGAGGATTTCAAGCAATCGAGCGCGGATGACTGGCGCGGCATGGTCTACGGCAACACCGACACACGCGAAACTCATTGTTGAAAGGAGGTGGCGGCACATGGCAAAAATCACGCAAGCAGACATCGAAGATGCGGCAAGGGACCCGCTCAAGTATTTCAGCCACGATTCCCACGCCGCCGAAGACACCAAGTGCCGCCGCCTGCTCAGGCGTTGCGGCATGGAGGGCTACGGGAGGTGGTGGCGGCTCTGCGAGCTTCTGGCGGCAGAAGAAGGACATCACTTGAGCGTGGCTGACATGGAGGATGAGGAACTACTGGCTGAATCCCTGTTTTTTGACGGGCCCTACGAACTGGAGGGGTTTCTTGACACGCTCACCGATTGCGGACTTATCTTAATGCCGGGAGATGGGTTCATATCTGCCCAGTTGGTGACTGATGCGAGCCTGTACTTCGGCAAGAAGCGCGCATCTGGCGGGAAGGGAGGAAGCAACCGTGGTAACAAGGGTGTTTAGTAATGAATTTACGAAGCACTGCTATAGCAGTGCTATTTGTATGCTCAAGCAGTGTTATCTTCACTGCTCAAGCAATATAAAAGAAAAGAAAAGAAAAGACAGGAAAAACGCGCGGCGCGTGCCTGCACGTGACGCGTTGCGCGTTGTGCGGTTAACCTATCAAGCAAGGTCTTTCTTTGGTTCTTTCTTTGTGGAAAACTTTTTTCAACGGACGAATCATACCGTAAAAACGGCAATTCAACAGGTTATGAACGTAGTTTTCCACAATTTGGAGGTTGTCCGATGATCGAGAGCTATTCAAGCGCTAGAAACCTTTTCGAGGCAGTCAGGGACGCAGCTACCGAACGAACCCGGACGCTTCGACAGATTGAGCGCTTGGAAGCGCGGAGGTTCGGCGCGGGCTCGTCAATCGCGGGAGGTGTGCGCTATGGCAGAGGCGATGTGAATGGCATGGGGCCAACCATATCCCTGATCGATTATCAAGAGCGCATGAGGCAGCGCATACAAGATGACGAGAGGCTCATGGAGTTCGCCGCATCCGTGGTGTATGGAATTGACGGTGTCGGCGGAGTGGACGCGCTTATGGGTTCAACACACGCCGATGCATTGTTTTGGCGCTTCCTGGCGGCTGAGACGTGGAAGACGTGCGCTGAGCAATGTGGCACGTCGGAATCTACTGTGAGGCGCATGGTATGGGCGGCGTTCGACATCGTGGACGCTCTAGGCTTCGACAATGTTGCAAAGGGTTTAGGGATTGCCGAAGACTGAAAAAAGATGTGAATTTTGACAGGGTGTGACAGGGTTTGAACAACTATGACAGGCAAAATGTGTGATATAAGTACGGTGCGCAAGAAAGCGCGAAATAGTGAACGACATTCAAGCCCCTACGGAATCCGTGGGGGCCTTTCATGTTCGGAGGTAGGTGTGCGCTCTTATTCGCTGCATTACGGTGACTGCATAGACGTTATGCGAGGTATTGAGCCGGGAAGTGTTGACATGGTGTGTGCTGAACCGCCGTATTGCTCGGGGGGCCTCACCCGCTCTGACCGCAAACAGTCAACCAGCACGAAATACCAAACAACAGGCCTTGACCAGTACCATCACGATTACGAAGGCGACGCGATGGACGAGCGGGCCTTCACATTGTTCACGATGGAGTGGGCCCGCCTGGCACGGGCGACCATGAAGCCGGGTGCGTCGGCTGTGGTGTTTTCAGACTGGCGACAACTTGCGAACACGTGCGATGCTGTGCAGGCGGCAGGCCTTGTGTTCCGGGGCATTGTAGTATGGAACAAGCCAAGTGCCAGACCCCAGCCAAACAGTTTTAGGGCAGATTGTGAATTTGCCGTATGGGCAACCAACGGCCCTATATACCGCACTCCGACACAAGGCGCGGTCTACCTCAAAGGATGCTTCTCGCACAACGTGGAGCCAACGAAGAACCGCATTCACATGAACCAGAAGCCCGTTGGCCTCATGCGCGAGCTTGTTGGGATTTGCCCGCCAGGCGGTACCGTGCTAGACCCGTTCATGGGCTCCGGTACCGTGGGCGTTGCCTGCTCTGAAACCGGACGCGGATACATCGGCATTGAACGCGATGCTGTCTACTTCGACATGGCAGAGGGGCGCGTGTCTGCGGCGTACGCCCAAGGAATGATCGAGATGTGACATGGCTAAAGAGTTCTCGGAGGCGTTCTATCATTCGAGGTCATGGAAGCGCGCGAGGTGCGAGGCTCTGATACGTGACCATGATCTGTGCCAGCACTGCGCTGCGCACGGCAACGTCGAGAGCGCCGTCATGGTGCACCACGTTATTGAGCTCACACCGGCGAACATCAACGACCCACGCATCGCCACGGACTTGAGCAACCTGGTGAGTCTGTGCGACACGTGCCATAAGATCGTTCATGGATGGGTAAGCGCAGATAAGCCTCGCAGGCGGCATACGTTCGATGCAGATGGCAACCTAATTTGTATCGAGTAAGCAAAACGCAAGTTGAAGCTCAAACAAAAGCAAAGACCACCCCCCGGTCGCTGCTTTTGGCCTGGAATAAATGGGCACCAAAGCCAACCTAAAATTTTGCGCGCGGAAGAATCGGGAAGTGGGGTGGTCTTGTGGAATCGTTCAAATTATCGGACAATCAAAAGTTTTCGCCCGAATCGGAGAATATCGCCACCGAGCGCGCCCGCGCTGCGACGCAAAAACGCTACCAAAGCGAGCTTAAACGCATCCAGACACTTACCAGCGACACCATGCCCAAGGCGAAGCGCAGCGCGGCCATGTCGCTACTACACAACGCAGCATGGATGAAGATAAAGCTGGACGAGGCGCGCGCAGATATGATGTGCCAGGCCATCGTCACCGACTACAACAACGGCGGCGGGCAGCAGGGCACGCGCGAGAACCCCGCCTTCAGCGCATACAACAAGCTGTTTGCCAGTTATTCGCGATGTGTGAAGCAGATAACTGACCTCATGGTGGGAGACGCGGGCGAACAGCGCGACGAGCTGGCGGGTTTCCTCAATGAAACGCGGCTCTAGTGGGCCTTGCGAGCTCGCGGCGCGCCGGTACTTTGGCAGCATCCTTGACGGCGGCGTAGCTGCTTGCCGTAAGATGAAGCAGGTTGCGGCCAATGTTATGGCTGACCTCGATTCAACCGAAGTTCAAATCCACGCGCCCG
>NZ_JAVWUP010000114.1:0-8508 GCF_036667095.1 Gordonibacter sp.
CCGGTATCGTGCTCGCAGCCGGATTGGCACTCTATGCCCTCTCGGGCGTCCTGTCCGTCAGACTCTACGCGAAGCGCCAGTTCTAAGACAGTATTCCAAGTGCAGCAACAAGGGCGGAAAGTACAGCAACCAACAAACCGCATCCTTCCCGCCCCCATGCAGAAAGAGGCGAAACTATGAGAACCGTCTTAGTGTCAGACCTTTTGCTTATTGCAGGCAACAGGTCGTTCAGGGTACAGGCTGTCGGGTTTTTCATCCTCGGGGTCATCACCTCGATCGCCATAGGCAACTCACCTATCATCGTGGCCTTCCCCACACTCATCATGCCGCTCTCCTCTCTCCAATTGCTTATGTACGCCGACGGCCGTAAGGACTGGGAAGGCTTTCGACTGGTATTGCCCCTTACCCGTCATGCAGTGGTTGCTGGACGCTATGCAACGCTTGCCGTCGTGGTGGTCGCAACCCTCGTGCTCGGTATCGCCATCTATGGGGTAGCATGCTTGCTTGCCCCGCTGCTGACCGGCATCGTACGCCTCGCGCCTGCCTCGCCCGCCCCTTTTGACGGCACGATCCTTCTTGCCGTGTTTGCCGCGTGCTGCCTGCTTTTGTCCTTCGTGCTTTCAGTGGTCCTGCCCCTTTTCATGAGGATGGGGGCACTTAAGGTTCCCCCTCTGGTCGTCGCGATACCCATCCTGGTCGTCATGTTGGCTTTCTACGCAGCCATGCCCTACCTGAGGGAATGGATGGCGCTTTTGACCGACCCCTCCCAAACCATCCTTTTTTCGGGAATCGCCCTAGCGGTCGCGTTGGGGCTCTATGCAGTCTCGGCCGCAGTTTCCATGAAGCTGTATCTCACACGAGATTTTTGAGCATCTGAAGCAGCAACGCGTCCTTGTCGCGAAACATTTCGCAAGAAGGACGCGTTGCAATGCACGTGCTATGGTATTTCGCATGCAGGACAGGGGGGGTCTCTCTCCGATAGACCCCTTGCGAGGAAAGGTGACCGCCCTGCGCTTATCTCGCCTTTGCCAAGTCGGCCAGCGTGATGCCGTCCACGTAGTTTTCGATAACGGTGTCAAGGCCGCGCCAGAAATCAATGGACATGCACTCGTCACGGCGCGGGCACACGGCCGCACCTTCTTCGAGACAGGCCACGGGAGCACAGCTGCCTTCGGTAGCGCGCAGCACGTCGCCTGCGGTAATCTCGCCTGCCGGACGAGCAAGCAAGTAGCCGCCGCTCACGCCGCGGATGCTCCTCAGCACACCGGCCTTCACCAGCGCACCGCCCAGCTGCTCAAGGTACTTTACCGAAAGGTCTTGACGCTCGGCAGCTTGGCGCATCGTAACCGGTACGCCGTCCGCACCCAGTATCGCAACCTCGATCGCAAGCCTTAGGGAGTAGCGCCCCTTCGTCGAAACCATCATATCGCTCACACCATTCTCGCCGCTCTACTCAGCGTCGTTGGTCGAATCCGCCCCACCGTCAAGCCTTTTGCGGGTAAAATCCCTATAAGTATAGCTTATCGATAACCTTTCCACAGGAGGTGCTCGCAGAACGCCGTTTATCGTGCGAAATCACCCTTCTGTGTTCCGTTAGCAGATTCAAACCGCCAACGGAAGAGTAAGACAAAGCTTTGATAGGATGGCATCATGAGAGAAACTACCTCCCCTTATCGTCGCATCTCAGCGGCAGCGACGCCCCCGACGACGGTCGCACGGAGAGCGTGCGCGCTGATCATGATTGCGCTGGCGCTTGGAGCGCTGTGCCTTCTGCCCGGGTGCGGCCAGTCCACCGCCGCAAGCACATCCGCATACGTCAGCCCCTACGACTGGACGGGACTTGAGGCGAAAGGCGATCGCCTTTCCTACTCAGAAAACGGCGAGATACGCTCGGACCTGGGTGTCGACGTGTCAAGCCATCAAGGTGCCATCGACTGGCAGGCAGTTGCTTCGGACGGCATCGACTTCGCGATTATCCGCCTCGGCAACCGCGGTTACACGGAAGGGAGCCTGTACGTCGACGAGCGCTTCTCCCAGAACATCGACGGAGCCGCAGCCGCAGGACTCAAGACGGGCGTCTATTTCTTCTCGCAAGCGGTGAGCGAAGATGAAGCCCGTGAAGAGGCGGCACTGGTGTTGGAGCAGTTGGCAGGCCGGGCACTCGACCTGCCTATCGCCTACGACCATGAACCCGTAAGCGACCCCGCCGGGCGCGCCAACCATATGACAGGAGCCGAACTCGCAGCGTGCGCCCGCGCATTCTGCGAGCGTATCGAAGCCGCAGGCTACGATACCGTCGTCTACGGCAACAAGCAGGACGTAGCCCGTTTCGGCGGCGACTCGTTGGGCGACCGTCCCGTCTGGCTCGCCGAGTACGATGCGCCACAGCCTACCGCTCAGTTCGATTTCGTCATGTGGCAGTACACCAACGGCGGGGTCGTCGCCGGCATCTCGACCAGCGTCGACCTGAATATCCGCTTTCTCACCGACTAGCGCCGCCGCACCCCCGCTTGCGCCCCGCAGGCAACAAATACCCTACTATTTGTATAGCATATATCGACGTTTTCTTCTCGCCCTTGACGTGCGCTGCATTTGGTGGCATTATTCCTAGTAATTCACTAGGGTATTTTACGGGGACAGCCCCAACAAGGAGACCGGACCATGAGCGAACCGAAAGACATCTACCTGGACAACGCCGCCACCACGAAGCTGCGGCCCGAGGCGCTTGACGCCATGATGCCGTATCTCACCAGCGAATACGGTAATCCCAGTTCGTTGTACCCCCTTGGCGAGAGCGCCAACGCCGCCCTCGCCGAAGCGCGTGGCGTAGCAGCCCGCGCAATCGGGGCGAAGGACCGCGAGATCATCTTCACCTCGGGCGGCACCGAAGCTGACAACATGGCGCTCATCGCAACCGCCGAGGCCTACGCCGAGCGCGGCCGTCATATCGTCACCAGCGCCATCGAGCACCACGCCGTGCTGCATGCCTGCGAGTATCTGGAAAAACGGGGCTTCGAGGTAACGTACCTGCCCGTAGACGAGTACGGCCTGGTATCCCCCACTGCGTTTGAAGCGGCCTTACGCCCCGAAACCATCCTCGCGTCCATTATGTTCGCGAACAACGAAATCGGCACCGTCGAGCCCATAGCCGAACTCGGTGCCATTGCACGAGCGCGCGGCGTGATTTTCCACACCGATGCTGTGCAGGCGTTCGGACATCTGCCCATCGACGTGGACGCCTTGAACATCGACTTGCTGTCGGCGTCGGCCCACAAGATATACGGCCCCAAGGGCACCGGCCTGCTCTACCGCCGCCGCGGCGTCAAAGGTGGCGCGTTCATCCACGGCGGACAACAAGAGCGCGGGATGCGCGCCGGCACCGAGAATGTTGCCGGCATCGTCGGCTTCGCCAAGGCTATCGAACTTGCCCTCGCGGAACAGGAGATCGAAGCAGCGCGCTTGACCGAACTGCGCGACCACGCCATTGCGCGCATCCTGGCCGAGATCCCGCACGCACGCCTGAACGGACATGCGAGCAAGCGCCTGCCCAACAACGTAAACTGCTCGTTTGAGTTCATCGAAGGCGAGGGCATGCTGCTGCAACTGGCTTTCAAAGGCGTATCCGCCTCGAGCGGATCGGCCTGCACATCGGGCTCGCTCGACCCCAGCCACGTCTTGCTGGCCATCGGCCTGCCTCACGAGATCGCGCACGGGTCCCTGCGCCTTACCTTCGGCCGCGACACGACACGCGAAGACGTTGACTTCGCCATCGACGCACTGAAGGGCACGGTGGGCAACCTGCGCGCCATAAGCCCCCTGTACGAAGACTTCCTGAAAGAACAGCTCGTGGCCGTATAGGCAACGGCACGCGACCGAGCACGGATCGACTCAAACCAGAGAAAAGGAGCTCTCATGGCTTTTGCATACAGCGAAAAGGTAATGGACCACTTCACGAACCCGCGCAACGTGGGTGAAATCGAGAACTGCAGCGGATGCGGCACCGTCGGCAACGCCCAGTGCGGCGACATCATGCGCATGTACGTGGACGTCGACGACAGCGGCATTATCCGCGACGTGAAATTCAAGACATTCGGCTGCGGCGCCGCCATCGCCACCTCATCCATGGCAACCGAGCTGGTAAAGGGCAAGACGGTGCAGCAGGCGCTTGAGGTGACCAACCGAGCCGTCATGGACGCCCTCGACGGGTTGCCGCCGGTAAAGGTGCACTGCTCGCTTCTGGCCGAGGAGGCCATCCATGCGGCACTCTGGGACTACGCCGAGAAAAACGGCCTGGTCATCGAGGGCCTAGAGAAGCCGAAGACCGACATCCACGAGCACGAGCACGCCGGAGTGGCGTAAACAAGGTAAGACTTTGCCGGCAAAGGCCGCAAAGTCTTACCTATTCCAAAATCATGAAAATCGGGTAGGAGGTGCGCCATTCGTTGGCGCACCGTCCGAAATCGGACGGCATCGCTGCTTGGCAAGAAAGAGCTACTACCGGAGCTGCCCCCTTTCACGCGCTCGGATCAAGTCAACAAGGACAGATACGCAAACAGACAACGCAATTATTCGCTTGACGGCTCCATCGCTCCTGCTACACTGAAAACCACGTTTTTCAACCAAGGAGCTCTGTTTTGATGCAATCAGCATTTTTGTAAGAGGTACGTCTTCCGCGTGCCGATTCCTGCAACTTCTCGTTGCACTCTTCTTGCCAACCAAAATGGCTGGCGCGGCCGCGTTCGCAACCTCACACTGAAATGCACAGCGCACCCTTTTCGCGCCAACCGCATCAAACGACAGGAGCTTTTTCCTCATGACTGAGACAACCGCTTTGACGAGCGCCGCTGGTCGGCCTCTGCCCAAACGATGGCTTGCCATCATCGCCACCATTTGGGGCGGCCAAGCCGTATCTATGATCACCAGCTATGCCGCCGGCTATGCCGTGGTCTGGTACATCACCGAGACTACCGGCAGCGCCCTCATGTTGGCCGCCGCGGCAATCTGCGCCTACCTTCCCCAAGGGCTACTCTCGCCCTTCGGCGGCGTCATTGCCGACAAACATAATCGCAAAACCGTTATGATCGTGGCCGACCTGGGCATCGGTGTAGTGTCGCTGGGCCTAGGCTTCGCCATTTTGTTCGGTCAGGTTTCGTTCGCCCTGCTCATGATATTGGTTATCGTACGCAGTATAGGCCAGGCCTTCCACGGACCGGCCATGTTGGCATCCATGCCGCTGCTCGTGCCCGAAAAGCACCTGCTGCGCATCAACACGCTCGACCAGCTGCTCATGAGCGTGGCATCCATCGGGGCGCCAGCGTTCGGCATCTTCCTCTACACCACCCTCGGCTTCCACTCCGTCCTGTTCTTGGACTTCTTTGGCGCAATAGCCGCAGTAGCCGGCCTGGCGTTGGCGAAGATACCCACCGTGGTGGACAAGACGGCATTCGAGCAGCACGTATTCGCGAACCTACGTGACGGCTGGAAGGCACTTTCGGCAAATCGAGGCCTCGTCATCCTCATCGCAGGCATCACCATAGGCATGGTGACGTTCGCGCCGCTCGGAGCCATCTTCCCTCTTATGACCTTCGACCACTTCTCAGGGGATGGCTATATGGCCTCCATCGTGGAAGCGGCGTTCGGCGTAGGCATGATCGCAGGCTCGGTGCTGCTCATGACCTGGGGCGGTGGAAAGGGCCAGAAAATGGCGCGCCTCATCGCCATCGCCGCCGTCGTCGTGGGAGCAACCACTGCCGCCTGCGGGTTCCTCTCGCCTGACATGTTCGTAAGCTTCGTGGTCCTGTGCTCCATCATGGCCATAGCCTGTTCGTGGTTCAACGGGCCGCTCATCACACTCGTTCAGCGCCTCGTCCCCGAGGAAAAGACAGGACGCGCCTTGGGCCTCACCACGGCCGCCATGGGCCTGGCCTCCCCCATCGGCATTGCGCTCGGCGGGATGCTGGCCGAAGCCGTCGGCGTGGCAGCGTTCTTCGTCGTCGACGGCCTCATCTGCCTCGTACTGGGCCTAGTACTCTATCTCCCCAAGAGCGTTCGGGCGCTTGACCACGCGCCGGCAGAAACCGCGCAGGGAAGCGAGAGCCCGTCGGGACATAAGGAGTCCTCGAAATAACAGGCAAGAGTCGAAACCCATGAAAGGTTCCGACTCTTTTGTTTGAGGGGCTTTTGATACAGCCCCCGACTACGCCTGCCCTCAGCCGTCTACGACCGGCGGCTGCTTCCGTAGGCCGAGTTCTTGCGATTGCCGAACGCGCTGCCTTTGCGGGCGGTCTTTTTCAGGTCTTTCAGCACATCGTCCTCGCTGGAACCTTCCACCTGGGCGCGCAGCTTCACCACCTGATCGCGCAGGCGGGCAGCCTCTTCGAAGTCCATGCTGACCGATGCCGAGGCCATCTCGTCTTCCATGGAGGAGACAATGCGCAGCACCTCCTCGCGCGACAGCGCAGCCAGCTCCTTGTTCACTTGCTCGGCGGTCGTGTTGCCCACCTTGCCGGTCACGTATTCCATAATATCGTTGATGGCTTTGCGGATAGTCTGCGGTTCGATGCCGTGGTCCTGGTTGTACTGCATCTGGATGGCGCGGCGGCGCGTCGTCTCCTCAATAGAGATACGCATAGACTCCGTCATCCGATCGGCGTACATGATCACCTGGCCCGACACGTTGCGGGCGGCGCGGCCGATCGTCTGGATGAGGGAGCGGTGGTTGCGCAGGAAGCCCTCCTTGTCGGCATCGAGGATGGCCACCAGCGACACCTCCGGCAAATCCAGGCCCTCGCGCAGCAGGTTGATGCCCACCAACACGTCGAACTTGCCCTGGCGCAGCTCGCGCAGGATCTCGATGCGCTCGAGCGTCGCGATATCGGAGTGCATATAGCGCGCCCTCACCCCCTGGTCCAACAAGTGGTCGGTCAAGTCCTCCGCCATCTTCTTGGTCAGCGTGGTTATGAGCACGCGCTCGTCGCGGGCCGCGCGGTCCTTCGCCTCGTCGATAATGTCGTCGATCTGGGAAGACGAGGTGCGCACGATGATCTCCGGATCGAGCAGGCCGGTCGGGCGGATAATCTGCTCCACCTGCTGTTGGGACACCTTCAGCTCGTAGTCGCCCGGCGTGGCCGACACGTACACGAACTGCGGGATGCGCTCTTCGAACTCGTCGAAGCGCAGCGGGCGGTTGTCCAGGCAGCTCGGCAGGCGGAACCCGTGCTCGGCCAGCGTGATCTTGCGCGAACGATCGCCTTCGTGCATGCCGCGGATCTGGGGAACCGTAACGTGGCTCTCGTCGATGATGCAGAAAAAGTCCTTCGGGAAGTAGTCGATGAGCGTGTAGGGAGGCTCGCCGGGTGCGCGGCCGTCGATATGGCGCGAGTAGTTCTCGATACCCGAGCAGAACCCGATCGTCTCGATCATTTCCAAGTCGTAGTTCACGCGCATCTCGAGGCGTTGGGCCTCCAGCAGCTTGCCCTCTTCCTTGAACTGGGCCAAGCGGTCGCGCAACTCGTCGCGCACCGTACCGAGCGCACGGTCGAGCTTCGGGCGCGTCGCTACATAGTGAGATGCCGGCCAGATGGGCAGCGCCTCGTATTCGTTGCGCACCTCCCCGGTGACGTTGTCCACTTCCACGATGCGCTCGATCTCGTCGCCCCAGAACTCGATGCGCAACGGATGGTCCGCATAGGGCGGGAACACGTCCAACGCATCGCCGCGCACGCGGAACGTCCCACGCTTCAGCTCGTAGTCGTTGCGGTCGTACTGGATGTCGATAAGGTCGTGGATGATATCGTCACGGTCAGCTTCTTTCTGCTTGTCCACGAACACGGCCATGCCGGCGTAATCCATAGGCGAGCCGATGCCGTAGATGCACGACACCGAAGCCACCACGATGCAATCACGTCGCGACAGCAGCGCCGAGGTGGCCGCATGCCGCAGCTTCTCAACCTCCTCGTTGATGGAGGCGTCCTTCTCGATGAACGTGTCGGAGGAGGGCACGTAGGCTTCAGGCTGGTAGTAGTCGTAGTAGCTCACGAAGTACACGACCGAGTTGTTCGGGAAGAACTCTTTCAACTCCGAGGCCAGCTGGGCTGCGAGCGTCTTGTTCGGCGCCATGACCAGCGTAGGCTTCTGCACCGATTCGATGACCTTCGCCATGGTGAATGTCTTGCCCGAGCCCGTCACGCCCAAAAGCGTCTGGTAGCGCAGGTTGTCGCGCACGCCGGCGCTCAGCTTCTCGATAGCCCGAGGCTGATCGCCCGCCGGTTCGTAAGGCGATACAACCGTGAAGGGTGCAGAAGCCAGCCGCGCGTCGGCAGGCTTGCCCTCCATTTCGGCACCCTCCAAACTGGATAAATGAGCCATGCTGATCCCTTCCTGCACCCAAACGGCACTACCCGCGACAGCCGATCGAAGATAAGGGATTTAGTGTAGCATAGGCATTAGTATATGAACAGATGTTCTGATACCCCCTTTAACGCATAATTGCTGACAGTGGGTCATTTT
>NZ_JAVWUP010000115.1:0-8379 GCF_036667095.1 Gordonibacter sp.
CATCATCGGGAAAGGATTGGTACAAAAACAGCTTGATTGCAGACACTCGATTCTTCGCGGTTTCTTCGGTGATGTTTCCGTAGGTGAAAAGATATTCGGCGAACGCGGCACACTCCAAATCGACCGCTTCGTTACCAACACATTTTGACGGAACGATGCGCGAGCGATACGGCTCGCCAAAGCGAAACGCCCACCAACGTCGAACCGCCGCTGCGGGTATCGTCACGGCAGTGTTCTTCGGAAGGCCACTAATGTAGTCCTCGACGATCTTCTTCGCCTCATCTTTGCTGGCCTTGAGCGCTTCAGGGCGGGCTTTCAGAAACGTGCTCACCCTGAAGCGGTAGTTCTTGGCGCCAGTTGCCGAGAAGCCGTCTTCCAAGAGCTCGTTTTGGAAATCGTCGAGTAGCGTTCGAAGTTTGTCCATTTCTCTCTCCTGTCTTTGATTACAGAACACGACAGGATGAGGGTAGGTATTATGTGCTCGAAACCGCAATTACCAACCTATTTATCAGGGAAAAGGGAGGGCTCAGCACATAACGAAACTCAGCACATACGAACGCTTATGTGTTTAAACACATAAGCGTTCTATGATCACGTTGTCGATCCAGCGGGCACGGCCGTCCATTGACTGGCGGATGCCATGGGCAGCAAGCATCTCCACGAAGACATCGGCGGTGAATGTGGCACCCTGGTCACTATTGGCTATGCTCGGCGTTCCGTAGCGCGCCACAGCACCTTCAAAACAGGTGACACAATGTGTGGCCTCCATGGTGTCGGCAAGTTCCCAACTGACGATCATGCGCGTCGCCCAATCGATGACTGCGCTCAAGTACATGTGGTGCCTTCCCATCTTGATGTAGGTGATGTCTGTTGCCCAAACCTGATTGGGTAACCAGATGCGCATGCCCCGCAAAAGGTAGGGGAACTTGGGGTTTGCCTGAGCTGGTTTGGACAAGTTGGGCTTGGGGTAGCAGGGCTTAACGTTCATCTCCGCCATCAGCCGTCGTGCCTGGTGTCGAGTGGTGTGATACCCGCGCCTGCAGCACTCCTTGGCCATCTTGCGCGCACCTGAGGCGGGCAGTTTCAGATGCATCTCATCGATGATCGCCATGCGTGCCTCTCTGCCTTCGATGTCCTCTGGCGACAACACGCGCACCAAAGCCGCAGTGTAGTAAGTAGTCGTGCGTGTCACACCGAGCAGCTCGCAGCGACGCTTGCGCGTGATGCCGCACACATCCTTAGCGGCAAGGTCCCGCCGGTCCCGCATCGATACCGAGCTTCTCGCAGCTTCGCTGAAGCCAGTCGCGTTCGAGGGTGAGCGTGCCGATCTTCTTGAGCATCTCATCCCTCTCTGCTGCGACTTCATCGTCCCTCCTTCTCAGGTCCTCATCACGCTTTTTCTCGTCGAAGACGCGCTCTGGGTGCTCAAGAAGCTCCTTGCGCCACTTGAAGAGCAAGTTGGGATTGATGTCATTGTCCGAGGCTATCTCCTGGACGCTTTTCTGCTCCCTAAGTGCCTCAACAACGAGTCTCGCCTTGAACTCCGGCGAATACTGCCTTCTTTTCTGTGCCACCGATGACCTTCCTCTCTGCCCTTGGTTTGGACATAGTGTAGTGCATCGGCTGAACTCTCTTAGTAAGTTCGATCTCGTGTTCAGTTTCTGTCGACCATATTAGTGGTCTCATGGTCGAATTCCGCCCGGGGCATCGAGGTGACCGACTCGAACGGCACGCTCGCCATCCGCAACACCCGCACGCACGCCTTCACGTTCATGCAGATAGATCTGAGCTGGGAAGACCACTCCACCGTGGTGAAAGTACCCAAAAGCTATACCGGGTCTATCACGGTCGAATCCGGCAGCGGCAGCGTGGAAATATCCGATCTCAAGGGCCTGTCGTCGCTCAACGTAGACATGTCGAGCGGCCACACGAACGTATCGCGTGTCGGAGCAGCTGAAGTATCGCCTCGCGTGACCAGCGGAAATATGGAAGTTTCAAGCCTCCAAGCCAGCAACGTAAAAGCGTTCGCCTCAAGCGGAAGCATCTCTCTGGCCAATGTGACCGCAGCGCAATCCATCGATATGGAAACCGGCAGCGGCAACCATCACTTGAGTACGCTCAGCGCGCCTCGCGTGAGCGCACGAGCAACAAGCGGTTACATCACCGCCGTATCGATCGACGCGACCGATGTCGCATTCGCCATCAGCAGTGGCAACGTCAACGCCTCACTCGCAGGGCCGGCTTCGGACTACACCATCCAATCCTCGATCACCTCAGGGCACCTGAGCGCACCCCAGGGGTCCGCAAACGGAAGCCGACACCTGGACGTACGTATAACCAGCGGCTATGCCGACATCGCCTTTGACGGATCGCCCAACGCACCCCTCCAAAACTACCCCGGCTCCTCGGCAGTGCCTGCGGCACCAGCAGCGCCTGCAGCCCCGGCGGCACCAGCAGCGCCTGCAGCCCCGGCGGCACCCGGAATGTCGTAGCCACCACTTCCACCCGTCCGTGCAGATCCCCGCAAACCCCCTCTTCAGGGGGTTTGCGCTTTCTCGAACGGCTGCATATCCAGCCGCAGCGCCTGCTCCACCACCTTCATGAGCGCCTCGTCAGACACCTGTGGGTTGAGCTTGACCAATCCCACCAAGCCGAAGATGACCACACAAAACATCTCGTACACGAAATCAATCTCCACCTGATGGTAGGCCGCGTACTCGGTGACGATGTGGTCGTTCAGGCAGTCCACTGTCTCACGCACGGCCCGCACGTCGAAGGCATCGCGCACGCCCAGCTCTTCAAGCACCGCAATCATCGGGCGCGGACTGCCGCCCGCGTCGTACAGCGCACGGCGAAACGTCTCGACGCAGGCGCGCAGCGACCCCGACGTATCACCGAACCGGCGCGACTCGTTCCACACCACCACGCTCTCAACCAGGTCTTCCACATAGTCATCCAGAACGGCGTCGATGACGGCCTGTTTGTTCTCGAAGTAGTAGTAGACCAGTTCGCGGGCCACGCCCGCTTCCGCAGCAATGTCCTTCACCGTGGTTGCGCGCACGCCTTGCTGCTCGAACAGCGCACGTGCTGCCAACATGATGTCGCCCGCAGCCCCTGTCAAGCGCTTGCTTTCCGTGAGAGTCCGACCGCATTCTGCGCTGATGGGCGCATACCTGGTCTGCCGTGTGCCGAGCCGCATCGTCGCCTCCGCCTCTGAGTAACGAACATGGTGCCGCCCTCCCCGGTTGGGGTGGACAGCACCATTATACGAAAATTCGGCAGGAGCGTTCATGCGCAACGGCAGACCTAGCGGTTCTCGTCGGCGATACGCTGATACGACTTCGTATCGGCGTAGATCTCGTCCTTGAGCGGATTAAGCCTGAGCTTGCGAATCTTGCGGAACTGATAGATGGCCAGCGCTGCATTCGACGCGAGCGCCAGAAAGCTCACCGCGAAAAACGCCGCCGGGTTGTGCGTCGTCGGGATAGGCGCCAGCACATCGGCGAACTGAGGCACCGTCATCACGAACATGATCCACAGCCCCAGCGTCTGGGCGCGATGCTGCAACCACGCGCCGCGCTTGATGAAGAACGTGGGGATAGTGCACGCCAGCAGCAGCGCCAACCCCGCATAAGCCGAATGGTCGGAGATGCAGTTGTACGTGTAGGCGAAGTTCCACAGGTCGTAGGCGATGATCCATGCCCAGATCATGTCCGGCCAGATCATGTCTTTCGACTTGTCCTTCGAAATGAAGATACCGAACCACCCGCAGATAGTAACGATGTTCAGGATGCCTGCGATGCCGTTCATGATGTTCCACGGCCCCGACATGGTCCACAGATTCTCGACGATGCCGCCTTCCCACAGACCGAAGCTGAACACCTGGAAGTCGCGGATGACGGCCTCGGCGATATTGACAGCGAGGATAAGCGGCGGGAAGCACAGCGCCCAGCGCTTCTCGTACAGGTGGTGCACCTGTCCGTCCGCTCCGCGCCACTTCACGAAGCGCAACGCCATGAAACCCAAGCAGCCCGCCAGTGCCGAGTACGTCTTCACCCAGTTGAACCAGGTGCCCGTGCCATACGGGTTGCCGGGGGCCGCCGTCGTCGGCCACACGAAAACGGTCAAAACGATAGGCACGACGGCAAACAGCGCGATGCCAGCCCAAAGCGTCGTGCGTCCCAGCTCATTGAACGCCATGAGCGCGAACAGAATGAACAGCCAGATGACCCAATACACCGGGTCGGCTGCTTGGTACAAAATTCCCATGATTGCCCCTTTCTACTCCCTTGTTGTCCGTCGAATACCCGCCGCGGCCCTACCTTGGCCCGACGCGCAGCGCACGCTTTGTCCCGAGCTGCGCTTCGAGGCGAGTATAGGACGGCTCGTCCCGATAAGTCTTTCACACCAGGGGCCTGTTTGTGAAAGAAGTCGGCACAATGTCGATGCTAGACTGACGGCAACGCGCGCCATGAGGGGTTTTGGCGCAGTACACCGAACAGGCGACGGCGCAGGTTCGCGCCGATGCCTGTGAATCCCAGCTGGAAGAAAGGGGCCTCGCCATGACCGTACCTGTTTGGATCACGCCGATTTCCATGGTGGCGTACACGATCCTGCTCATGCTGCTGACCGAGTTCATGCGACGGCATTACCGTGCGTCGATGTGGGTATGGGTAATCTCGCTGGTAACCATCCCGCTGTGGATTATCAACATCCCCGGCGACGACTGGTTCCGTTGGGCGAAGAACCTCTCCGTCATCCTGCCGCTTATCTTCGCGGGACTCGGGCGCATCGCTGCGGTGCAGCAGAAGGATACGCCGTTTTGGCGGCTCATGCGCAAACGCTGGGTGCGCTGGGTGCTCTACGGCATCGTGTTCTGCAATATCGCCGAGGCCACGCTGCGCGACGTGCAGATGGGTAACACCATGAACGCGCTGGCCGGCCTGATACTCTGCATCACCATGCCGTTCGGCGACAAGTACTGGAAGTACGACACGTCGAGCCATGGTGAGATACTCTCCTACACCGTGCCCCTGTGGAACTTCCTCTACACCACCTGGAACGCCTGCTTCGTGTACGCCGAGGGCCACGCCTTCTTCGCCTCCACCTGCTGCATCCTGGCGGCGGCCGAGCTCTACCCCATCATCATGCGCCGCCCCGAGCTCTACATCACGGGCCGCATCTACACGCTGGGCGCACACCTTTTGCTGCGCAGCTGCTTCCCGCTGCTGTTTCCCACCATCATGAACAGCTCGACCTGGTTCAATCCCGACGTGATGTACTGGTGGGGCATGGTGAACGGCATCATCGGCATCCCGTTCGTGTTCTGGTACTGCTACCAGCTGAGCTCGGGCAAGGCCCCAGTGACGTTCCGGCGCGGCAAGGCGCGGCAGCGCTACATCGAGGGGCGAGAGATGGGCACCATCGACGAATACGGCGACCCGGTAACGTTGGCGAAGTAGCGCGACCCGCGAGTTGCCCGCCCGAAAAATCGACGCACTACGGATCCGAATGCCCGAATGCCGCACATGTGACTCTGTCGGGTATTCGGGTATTCGGGTATTCGGGTATTCGGGTATTCGGGTATTCGGGTAAGATGCCCAAGGTAAAAAGGTGCAACGACGAAAATGGGGCGATGCTGTGCAAATTTTGCGTTTACCCGTCCCACTCAGGACCGTTTTCCCCCAATTAAGCGCCGCTCAGATCACAGAAGAAAACTCGCACTTCCCTGATCTGCAGTTATGCAAAGCACCCCTCTGACAGGCTGCGCGCGAAGGCGAACGCAGTGCGGGAAACCGTAAAATTTGCACAGCATCACCCTTCTTTTCCGCTTAGGCCAGAATCGACGCAGCTGCCTGCGCCCGCCCCGAGAACCTAAGGTGTCGGGGCGGGCGCACTTGCCTGCTCGTATGCGGCGATCTCGGCGAGGAACGCCTCACCGTAGCGAGCAAGCTTGGTAGCGCCGACACCGGAAACGTCGAGGAACTCATCGTCGGTCGCAGGCAACTTGCCGCACATGTCGCGCAGCGTAGCGTCGGAGAACACGATGTAGGGAGGCACCCCGGCTTCGTCAGCTAGGCGCTTGCGTAGCGTGCGCAGGCACTCGAACAGGGCGGGATCGGCCTCACCTGCCGCAGAGCCGGTGCCGGAGGCCCCGAATGCACGGCCGCTGCCCGCAGAGGCCTTTGTGCGCTCAGGCTTGCGGACGACGCGCTTCATGGAAAGCGCGAAGCCGTCCTCGGCAGCCTCGCGAGCACGCGGCCCGAGGCCCACCACCGGGTACGTCCCTTCCGTAATGGTCAAGTAGCCACCCGCTGCCAAAAGTTCGATAATCTCCTTGACCTGCGCAACCGACAGAGCCACCGTGTGGTAGCTGGCAGCCTTGTCCAAGCGCAGCTCAAGCATCTTGGCCGTCTTCGCGCCGCGCAGCACATCCACGAGCACCCCTTTGCCGAAGCGGCCGCGCAGTTCCTTCACGCATCGCATAACCGCACGCGCCTCAGACGTAACGTCCACGGCCTCGTAAGCTCCCTCGCAGTTCGAGCAGTTCGAGCACCCTCTCGCGGTGCCGGCAGGCAGATCGGGCACTTCGCCACCAAGGGAGGGATACGCCTCACGTGTGTTGGTTGATTCCCCGGAAGATGCCGAAAGCTCGCCTCCCCGAGCCCCGCTGAAAGCGTCCCGTTCATGACCGGAGACACTGCCGAGGTCGCCGGAGGCATCACGCGCACAACGGGAGGCACTGCCGAGGTCGCCGGAGGGGCGACCGCCCACGGAGACTCCTTCAGCCTCGCCGAAGTAACCTAGAATGTAGCTGCGCAGGCATCCCGTGGTATGACAGTAGCCGCACATCGCTTCAAGCAGACGACGGCGCGAGGCGCGCACGGCATCGGCTTCTGCGGGCGTGAGCTCGTCGTTGCCCGACTCTTGTTCGATAAAGAATCGGCACGTGGACACATCGCCGTCACTCCACAAGAGCATACAGGTGGACGGCTCGCCGTCTCGACCGGCGCGGCCCGCCTCCTGGTAGTACGCTTCGATGCTGCCGGGCATGTTGTGATGGATAACGTAGCGCACATTGGACTTGTCGATACCCATGCCAAACGCGTTCGTGGCCACCATAACCGGCGCATCGTCGGCAATAAACGCTCGCTGACTCTCAGTACGTGCAGCAGCAGGCATACCAGCATGATAACGTGCCGCCTTCACCCCCGCTTTTACCAACGCCGCATGCACTTTGTCGGTATCTTTACGGGTGGAGCAATACACAATGCCGCTGTCGGCCGCGTGCTCAAGCGCATACGATGCAACCCAGGCCAGCTTGCGCTTGGGTTCACTATGCTCAACACCAAAGTACAGGTTCGGTCGATCAAACCCCGTTACCACTTCGTAGGGGTTTTGCAGCCCCAGCAGGCGCACAACGTCGCGCCGCACGCGCTCGGTAGCGGTGGCCGTAAACCCCGCGACAACAGGGCGCTGCGGCAGGGCATCGATAAAATCGCCGATAGTCATATATGACGGGCGAAAATCCTGTCCCCATTGCGACACGCAATGAGCCTCGTCGACCGCCACCAAGGGAATAGCTGCCTGCTGGGCGAACTCCAAGAAGCGCTCGTCGGACAGCCGCTCGGGAGCCACGTACATGATCTGATAGGCACCCTCAAGCGCGCGCTTGAGCACGGTGGACTGCTGACTGGGCGTAAGCGTGGAGTTCAGGTAGGCACCGCGAATGCCGGCATCCACCAGCGAGCGCACCTGATCGCCCATAAGCGACACCAGCGGCGACACCACCAGGGTAAGGCCGCCCATGACCACGCCGGGCACTTGATAGCAGACCGACTTGCCCGCACCCGTGGGCATGACCGCAAGCGCATCGCGACCGCTCAGGATAGCGCCTACCACGCCTTCCTGCCCCGGCCTGAACGCCTCGTATCCGAAATGCTCCTTGAGCACTGATTTCGCAATCGACCTATCTGCCATTCCAGCGGTTCCTTTCCCCTGCGGCCACCTTCGGCTCCTGCAACCTATCATAGCGCACCTGCAGGGCACTTCGTTTTGCTGGCGGCATTCTACCACGCGAACAGCTGCATTATGAGAGTAATTAAGATTTCATTTTTATTACTTGATCTGGTGTTATATTATCAATTGATTCCTGCTTGACCTTGCTGGATTCTTGTTGGATTTTCGCTTGAAGTCAGTCGCGCGCTCGCAGAAGGATCGTTGAAAAGTGACCGACCAGACGACAGGAGCGCAGTCAAACTCCATCCAAAAGCGAGTCATCCCCTTGCTGCGGCCCAAACGCTATCGGCTACATTGACACTCCTCACGCCTAAAGGCGGGGGATTCTTCCTTCATCGCCGGTAGCCTTCCCTCCCTACG
>NZ_JAVWUP010000116.1:0-8289 GCF_036667095.1 Gordonibacter sp.
CTCGTAGAGAACATGCTCGGAAAGGTTGTCGGGATTGTAGACGTAGGTCAGCGGTTTTCCCAGGTTGGCTGCAGTGCCGCATGAAGCAAGGACTCCCAGGCACAGAAGGGTTACGAGGGCTGTTGCGGTCAAGCGTGCCGCTGTTCGTTTGGGATGCAGCTTGTGCTGAGCGGAGGTGGTGAGAGGGAGGCGGGACCTGGTAGTCGGATGGCTCACGGGATGCTCCTTTTTTGCCAGAGACTGGTCGATTCCTTGTATTGTAACGTGTGGGAGCAATGTTTGGTTTGCGGTCAAGCCCGATCTTTTGCGTAGAGCACCCCTTTCATGATAAAGTCTGCCAGGTGCGGGGAGGGGCGGCGCCGGGTGTCGCAGTCCGCAAAGGAAGTTATGAAAAAAATCAGCTTGAAGACCATCTACCTGGTCGCGCTTTCCGCGGTCTTTTCCGTGTCATTTCTTATGTTCGTGGTGTTTGACCTGCAATCGCAGCAGAAGCAAACCGAAGCGGCCATGCTTGAGGAGGCGCGCACGTTCGCGCGCGAAATGGATGCCGTCTGGCAGTTTATGGACAATTCGCAGACGGTTATCAACACGGCAGTTGATGGAAGCTATGAGTTCAAGGGGCTGCATTGCTCGAAAGTCGGGAAAAGCGTAGGTGCGCTGTTTTCGAAAGGGAGCGATTACACCATACGCTACACGAACTTCAACCCGCGCAACGTGCAGGACGAGCCTGATGGTTTCGAGGCCAAGGCTCTCGAGTCGTTTAATGCCGACTCGTCCATCACGGAGCATTATGAGGTGGCGGATTTCCAAGGAGCCGAGCGTTTTCGTTATGCCCAGGCGCTCGAAGTGGACAAGAGCTGTCTGGAGTGTCACGGTGAGCCAGCAGGCGAGATCGACATAACCGGCAAGGCGAAAGAGGGTTGGACCCTCGATTCCGTTGGCGGCGCCATCAGCATTGTTATACCGCTCGATCAGCAGCAGCAGGCGGTGCGCGACAACGTGGTGCGCGACGTGGTGTACTTCCTGCTTATCACGCTGCTCATCGGGGCGGTGGTGTACGCGGTCACCACGATATTCGTATTCCGGCCTCTCAACCGCATGAAGCTCGCCTTCGCCGAGATGGGGGAGGGTCAGCTTGTGGTGTCGCTTGATGATACGAATGCCGCGAAGGAAGTCAGCCGCCTGATCGAGCGCTTCAACAGCACGGCCGCCGAGCTCCACACGATATACGGTCACTTGGAAGAGCAGGTGGAGAGCCGCACGGACGACCTGCGGAAAGCGAACACCGCCCTTGAACGGCAGCGCGACACTTTGGAGCACCTGAATACCGAGCTGGCAAAGGAAACGCAGTTCAAAAGCGACTTGCTGTCGATGGTGAATCACGAGCTGCGCACCCCACTCACCTCCATCATTACGTTCGCGCAGATATCGCGCGAGGCATGTCCGCCCGATCGCGAGAGCGAGCGCCATTCGTGGGAGGAAATCGAGAAGAACAGCCAGATACTCCTGGCCATGATTAACGACATGCTGGACATAGCGCGCTCTGATGCGGGCAGCATCAGGACGGCGTGCGAGCCTATGGACTTGGGCGATATCGTATGCGCGGTGAAAGGGACCATGACCCCGCTTGCCCAAAAGTACAGCGTGGCGTTCTGCACGCAAGTGTCATCCGACGTGCCGCTTGTGAACGGCGACTTCGAGAAGACGCAGCGCATGTTGGAGAACCTTGCCAGTAACGCCATCAAGTTCACACCCGACGGCGGCACGGTAGAGTTGAGCATAAATGTAGACGAGTCCGATGGAAGCGTGCGCATGCGCATGGCCGATGACGGTATCGGCATCGCGCCCGAGGATCAGGAGCGCATTTTCGAGCGGTTCTTCCAGGTGGACAGCACGTCCACTCGCAAGTACAACGGCAGCGGGCTGGGGCTGGCGCTCGTGCGCGAATATGCGGCAGTTCAGGGCTTCTCCGTGTCGGTGGAAAGCGAACTGGGCCGGGGGAGTATCTTTGTTATTTCGATACCATCCGGCCTGATCGTGGGTTGAGGGAAAATGCTGGATGCACGTCTGAGGTAGCAAGCGAAGAAGGGGGCGCAATGTACAAAGTTATGCTCATCGACGATGAGGACAACCTGCATGCAGCTATCGAGAAGCTGCTGGTGCAAAACGGCTATGAGTTCATCGGTGCGAAAGATGGCGAAACCGGACTAACCCTGCTGGCCGAAGAAAAGCCCGATTTGCTGCTGTTGGATGTTATGCTGCCCGGCATCAACGGGTTCGATCTGTGTCGGCAGATTCGCGAGGCGGGGCGACGCATCCCAATCATCTTCCTTTCGGCCAAGTGCGATATCGTAGACAAGAGCATCGGGTTTAAAGCGGGTGGCGACGACTACGTGACCAAACCCTTCAATGCCACCGAGCTGCTGCTGCGCATCGAGGCGAACATCCGCCGTCACAAAGACACCATCGATTTCGCGCGCTGCTGCAACCGCGAGGGCATCGCGACGATAGGCGACCTTGAGGTGCATTTCGACGAGTACCAGATACTGGTGCGCGGCAAGCCGGTGTCGCTGACCACGAAGGAATTCGAGATCGTGGCCTTTTTGGCGTCGAATCCCGGCAAGGTATTCACGCGCAATCAGATCCAAGAATACATTTGGGGCAAAGGCGAGGCGGACGTGAAGACGAACAGCATCACCGTGTTCGTGCGCAAAATCCGCGAGAAGATTGAGGAGAACCCCTCCGAGCCCAAATACCTGCTGACCGTGCAGCGCGTAGGGTACAAGATGACCGATATGCTGTAGACAGCCGCTTTCTAAAAAATAAATCTATGCGTTTGAATATCATTAATGTGTGGTTAACAACTTCTTAATCCAACCCTTATCGGGGGTTTATCGCCATTACATGTGGTGCTCGGTAAAGTGAATGCAGCGAAAAGTTAAAAGGAGACGAGGCTTTTCGCAATTCCGTCTGGGGAAGAAAGGCTTCCCCTCCCCGCTCTTCCGCAGACGGAGGTTGTTGCTTTCGGGATCCGCCGTATGCGATTCCCCCGAAGGCCTTGGTGGATGAGAGAGAGGAGAATCGCATGACGGAATCAACGGCGAAACCACGCGGCTTTTCACGAAGGAACTTCATCAAAGGTGCGGCTGCTTTGACTGCTGCTGGCGCGCTCGTAGGATGTAGCCCGCAAACGAAAAACCTGGAGAAAGCAAAGTCGAATGTCGAGGTAATTCCTGACGAAATTTTTTCAGGAGCGTGCCGAGGACAATGTTTAAGCGGGTGCTTTCTCAATGTCCATGTGCGTGATGGACAGGTGGTCCGTACTACGGCTCGAGATTTTCCCGACACGAGATACAATAGGATTTGTCCCAAGGGGCTTACTCATGTGGGACGCATTTATAGCACCGAGCGCCTGCAATATCCCATGAAGCGAATAGGTGAACGCGGTGAGGGGATGTTTGAGCGTATAAGCTGGGATGAAGCAATACAAGAGATTGCGGATAAGTGGACGGGGTATGCTAAAGAATTTGGTGCAGAGTCTCTCGCGTTTTTTATAGGTAGTGGAAATTGCGCTATCTGCGGAGGTGGAACTGCTCCGGGATCTGCTATGGCACGCCTTCGGGAGGTTCTTGGTGCTGCAAAGATAACCCCTGATAGGGACATGGCATCTGTTGAGCGGTCCATGGCCATGCTTGGCAATACTCCTTGGCAGGGAGGCAATGAGCAAACAGACTATAAAAATGCCAAGACTTTTGTTAATTGGGGATCCAACCCTGCGATATCGCAAGTTCAAACGATGCACTTCATTTTGGACGCAAAAGATGCGGGAGCCAAACTGATTGACATCGACATAGCTTACAACACGGTAGCTTCCAAGTCTGATTGGTTCATACCTATTAAGCCTGGCGCAGACGGTGCCTTGGCTTTGGGAGTTCTCTGCGAAGTCTTTTCCCAAGGATGGCAAGATATCGAGTTTTTACGAAAATCTACGGAAGCTCCCTTTCTGATAAAAGAAGATGGGAAGTACTTACGAAAGAGTGATTTTGGAGTAGAGCCAATTCAAGGAGACCCTGATCCCGCGACGGGAAAACCCGTAGTTATTGATCCGCTTGTTGTTTGGGATGAAGAATCTGGTAGTGCGGTTGCTATCGGGGAAGCCAAGAAGCCAGCGTTGGAAAACGTGCCGGCCATTGAAGGCGTTGGTTATAAAACGGTTTACGACATCATTAAAGAGCAACTTGGCGAATGGACGGTTGAGAAAGCTTCCGATTTCACGGGCGTGCCTGTTGAGGATATCAAAGAACTAGCACGTGTCTATGCGCAAGAAGGCCCCGTTTATACGTATTCGCAGTATGGCTGCAATCACTACAACAACGGTCCCTACAACTATGGTCCGATTTATTCTCTTGTTCTTGCGACGGGCAACGCGGGAAAATCGGGTGCGGGTGCTGGTTTATGTATCGGGGGTGGCGGCAACGTAGCAAATAACGTTGGCACGCTTAAGCCAAAAGATTCAAGCGGAAACCCCATCAAAGGCGGTGGGCGCAATGTGAATTGGAATCAGGTCGCAAATGTTGTTGCAACGGGCATGCTGAGGGATAAGCCCTTCCCGCTTAAAAGTGTTTATGTTTCCTGCTCAAACCCGCTGGCTTGTCAAACTGAACATCGCGAAACAGTGAGCGTGTTTAAAGAGCTTGAGTTTGTAGTAGTTCAGGATATGGTTTTAACCGAAACAGCCAAATATGCCGATATCTTGCTTCCCGCTTGCCATTGGTTTGAAACGACGGAACTGCGTGTTATGAGTACAAATGTTCCGTACTTGATTTGGCAAGATAAGGCAATTGAGCCCCTTTACGAAAGCAAGGCGGATTTTGAGATATATAAACTTTTGGCTGAGAAAATGGGGTACGGAGAATTCTTTGATATGGAGCCCGAGGATTATATCCGTCTTTGGTTAGACTCAGATGCGGCAAGGGCTTTGGGGATTACGTTTGATAAGCTAAAGGAAGAAAAGGCTGCACGTTTCTTGCCGGGTGAAACATATATTTCATTTGACGGGGGTGTGTTTACCACCAAAACGAAACGAGCTCTTTTTTATCAGGAAACAGTCAAACCTTCTTACAATGTTGGCCAAGCGGTTGATGAGTCAAAGGAGCGAACGTTCCTTTATTGGGAGCCCGCCTTAGAGGCGGATATGAACAGCCCAGCACGGGAAAAGTTCCCCTTTAGCGTATGCTCGGATCATTTGCGCACGCGCACTCATGTTCAGTGGTGGGATGTGGGATATATGAAAGAATTCGAACCCTATCCGATTGTCCGACTGAATCCCGATGATGCTGTCCAACTGGGCATCAAGGAGGGGGACACCGTTAAATTGAGCAACGATCGTGGTTTCGTGACTATGCTGGCGACGATAAACTCTGGTCAGCAACCCAAGACGATCAGTTGCCCTCGTAGCTTTCAAGCTGGTGAATTCATCGACGGCCATTTTGCAGATCTTTCCTTTAATGACTACAACCAGTGTTGCGCTAATCAGGCATACAACGACGTAGTTGTTGCTGTCGAGAAGGTTTAGGGAGCGTGGAATTATGACACGATATGGAATGGCTATCGATCTTAAGCGGTGCTTTGGCTGCCAGACTTGTGCCGCCGCCTGCAAGGTGGCGAATAATCTTCCCAAAGAATTGTCTTACAACGTGGTGTATACCAAGGGCGACAACGATCCTACTACGTTTGGAGTTGCGGTTGCTAGGGGAGCAGTGGCAAACGACAATGCGGGAGGTACGTTTCCAAATTGCACCCTTGGTTTTCTTCCTATGCAATGTCAGCATTGCGAGAAACCAGCCTGTTTGGCGGTATGCCCAACGGGTGCTACTACTAAAGATGAAGAGACTGGCATTGTGTCAGTAGACGGCGAGTTATGTATCGGATGCGAATCGTGCATTAAAGCGTGCCCCTACGAGAAAGTGCGCACGCTCATTAGCGATAGTCCAGAATATTACCTTGATGTGGTAGTAGGTGAAAGCGATGCTCCGCCGCATAAGTCTGGGACGGTCGAGAAATGTACGTTCTGCAAAAATCTGATCGACCGCGGCGAGGTTCCAGCTTGTATGCAGCTGTGTCCGGGACGCGCGCGTTTCTGGGGCGATCTGGACGATCCTGAGTCCGAGGTGTCGAAGGCCGTTGCTGAACGCGAGCATACGTTCCTTCACGAAGAGGCGGGTACGAACCCGAGCGTGTACTATCTGTCATAGCGCTTCGGGTCGGTTGAATTGACGCGTTGTGCCGCACGCTCCCGAGAAAGAGGGAGCGTGCGGCTGCTGCGCCGAACAGGGGAGGATGCATGGATCACGATAGGTGCGAGGCTCGGCTGCGCAAGGCCATAGGCTGCGCCGATATGTGTGAGCTTTTGAGTGCGGCGTTTTCGTTTCCCGACGAGCCGCTTGCTGCTGCGCTGGCGGACGGATCGTTTACGAGTGATGTCACGCTGTGCATGGAAGATATCGGGGCCGATCCTCTTGCCGCGAGCGCGGCGAGCGAAGCGCTCGCATCTTTGGTAGGATGTGAGCCGGCGGAGTTGCTCACTGTTTTGAGGAAGGCGTACTCTCAGCTTTACCTGGCTCCGGGCGTTGACGTGCCGGTGTTTCCCTACGAATCGGCGTTTCGGTTCGTGGCGGAGGACCGCGCTGGTGCGCCGGTGCTTTTCCGGTCGCCGGTAACGCTCGATGTCGAAGCCTGTTTCGATCGGGCGGGTGTTGCCGCTGCCAACGCGCGCAAAGAGCCCTGCGATAGCGTGTTCTCGGAATTTGCCTTCTTGTCGTATCTTTACGCGTGCCTTGCCGAGGCTATTCGGGTTGGCGATGGACAGTTGGAAGAGCAGTGGTCTAACCAGCTGGATGCGTTTGTCAACCAGCATGTCGCTCAGTGGCTTCCCGCGTTTATGGAGCAGACGATCGAAGCGGCGGGTGTGGTTGCGGGAGGCGAGGCGTATGCCGCGCTTGCGCGGTTTGGATCGCAGGCGCTCGGGGCGATGGCCTGCAAGCTGCCAAGCGCTGGTCGTTGAATGGTCGCTTCCGTGTAGGGGTTCTTGATGGTAGAAGGGGAGATTGCCGGATGACTTTTGCAATCGTGCTCGTGATTACGGCGGCAGCTTCTCTGTTGCTGCGCAATCCTTTACGGAAGTGGCCGTGGTTGTTCTATGTGCTTGCCGTTGCGGTTGACGTGCTGTTTCTTGCGGAGTCGTTCATGCCGCGCTCGGTGTGGAGCCTTCTTCTGACACTGGTGCAGAAGTGCATGCTGCCGCTGGCGTTGTTTGCGGTGGTTATGTTCATCGGCGTGTTCGCGCGGGATTCGAAGGTGGGGTCGTGGCTTCGCCCCGTTCGCGCGGAGCTTTCGATTATCGCGTGGATACTGTCGCTCGGGCACATGACCGTATACCTCATGTCCTATGTTCCGCGCGTGCTTGCGGGCGGCAGTCTCGGGGGCAACGTGGCGCTTTCGTTCGTGGTGGCACTGGTGCTGTTCGCACTGCTGCTCATGCTGGGCATCACGTCGTTCAATGGTGTGAAGAAGCGCATGAAGGCCGATTCTTGGAAGCGCGTGCAGCTACTGGCGTATCCGTTCTTTGGGCTCATATACGTGCACGTGCTGCTCATGTTGTTGCCCTCGGCCCTGCACGGCGGCGTTGCCGCGCAAGTGAGCGTGGCTGTGTACACGATGGTGTTTGGAACCTACGCGGTGCTGCGGGTGGCGCGCGCGATGAAGGATCGGAAGATATAGACGACCACCGTGAGTATCTCGGGTCTCGCCAGCTTCGCTCATCAAAAGTCCATTGTGGGGCGCACGTCGTAATACGGTCTGCCGAGCCCCTGTTTAATAGAGAATGCTTACGTCGAAGTGCGACGTTTTTTGATAGCTACAGCTACTGTTTCGCGACGTTTTATAAAAGTAAGCTGCAGGTAATAGGCTACGCTCCCAGAGTTCTGATGGGTACGATGTGGACGCCGTCGCGTCGGGTTGTGGCAAAGCCTCCGATTCCCTCTAGTACTGCAAGAAAAGCGGGAGCCTTGCCACCGGCTGCCTGTATTCTGTCCTTCAACTTCAATAGGTTAGCAGCAGCCTGGTCGGCTTGGTTGTGACCGAGCTTTATTTCGATTCCTGCCCAGGTGCCGTCTGCCGCTTGAACGATAGCGTCGGCTTCAAGCCCGTCTTTGTCGCGGTAAAAGTAGACTTCGGCATCCATCGCCTCTGCATATACGAGCAGGTCGCGTAGGCAGAGCGACTTAAAAA
>NZ_JAVWUP010000117.1:0-3074 GCF_036667095.1 Gordonibacter sp.
GGCGAGATACCCGCGTTCGTGCGCGAGGGGGCGCTCGTGGAAAGCGACGAGGAGGAGTCCGCGCTCACGCACAGGGATCGCGCAGTCTACGCGTGGGAGCAGGTCGGCCAGATCGTCGGGAAGGTGTGGCCCTACGTGCTCATCGGCGTCGGGATCGGAGCGCTTATCCACAACTGGATCCCCACCGAGGTAATCCAGACGGTCCTCGGCGACAACAATCCCTTCTCCGTCATTCTCGCTACGCTCCTCGGCGCGCCCGTCTACGCCGACATCTTCGGCACGCTGCCCATCGCCGAGGCGCTCGTGGCCAAGGGCGTGGGGGTGGGCACCGTCGTTTCATTCATGATGAGTGTGACGGTGCTCTCGATTCCCTCGCTCGTCATGTTGAAGAAAGTCGTGTCCGGCAAGCTCTTGGGCATATTCATCGGCGTCGTCATCGTCGGTGTGATCATATGCGGTTATGCATTGAACGCGTTCGGGATGTTCCTCGTCTAGAGGGACGGAAAAGGAGATTGCAATCATGGGACTGTTTGGGAAGAAGAGCAAAGAAGACAAAGGCGATTCCTGCTGCTGCGGAGATTTCGATGCCGAGAGCATGGCGAAGGCGGAATCCGCGAAAGCCGAAGGTGCCAGCGTGAAGATACTCGGCACCGGCTGCCCGAAGTGCAACGCGCTTGAGGCCGCGACGAGGGAAGCCCTTGAAAGGCTCGGCATGGACGCTTCTATCGACCACGTGACAGATTTTTCGCAGATCGCGGCCTACGGGGTGATGACGACCCCCGCGCTCGTCGTGGACGGCAAGGTGGTCTCGTTCGGCAAGGTGCTCAAGACCGACGAAGTGGTGCATCTGCTGCAGAAGGTTCGGAGTTAGGCAGCATAGACCGAATGACGTCGGATCACGGGCAGCCGGTTGATGGCACTGCCGCAACAGGGATATGGCAGTGTCATCAGCTTATCGAGACTATTCTTCCCATGTCTGACGTGTCGTATCCTCCCAAGCCCGCGAACTCGTCCTTCATTATCCCCGATTCGAGGATGCCCATCATCACCTGTATGGGCCTTGTCTCGAACCTCTCCTCCTTCACGACCAGGTCGTAGCGTTCCTTCTGCATGGGGATAAAATCGATGCCGTCTACCTGGCGCGCTATTTTCTCGCTTCCCACCGCGACGTCAGCGTGGTGCCGTGCGACGGCACTCGCAACAGCCACATGCGATTGCACTTCGGTATCATAACCGGCTATACTCGTCGGCGTGGCTCCCAGAAGTCTCATATGCTCGTCGAGGAGGATCCTGCTGCCCGCGCCTTTCTCGCGGTTAACCATGACCAGACCCGGTCTCAGAAGGTCTTCCCAGGAATTGATTCCCTTGGGATTGCCCTTCGCCACATAGAAGCCCTGGGTGCGGTTCGTGAGGTGAACCACGACAGTTGGAATGCCCGGAAGCAGCCGCTTCACGAACGGGACGTTGTACGTGTCGGTATCGCCGTCCCAGAGATGGGCGGATGCCACCTGAACCTCGTCTTTGTAGAGTGCGGTCAGCGCATCGTAGCTTCCCACGTAGGAGCGAAGGCACTCGACGCCGGCCTGCGTGACGTAGTTCGAGAGGACGTCGAGGATGATGTCCTGGCCGCAGAGCACGAGGCTGTCATGCGGGCGCGTCGGGATCGGCGGACTTTTCGGCATCTCGGTTTTCCTGGAACGGCTGATGTATGACTGGACGTCCGCATAGGTGAAGCGAAGCCGCCGTCCTATCCGGTATGAGCTGAGCTCGCCGGACTTCGCAAGAGCGTACACCGCGTTCCTGCCGACGTGAAGTATCTCTGCGACCTCATCGGCGGTCAAGGCTTCCTCGTTTGTCATAATTCCTCAGTTCGTTGTTGCCAACAGGTACGAAGAGGGACGAATAGGTATGAAAACGTCCCGCCTCGTTACGTTTGGTGACTAACAGTTTCCTGTTCGGATTATACTTCACCGAGAAAGGAAGGGATGCCCCGATTGTACGAATTGCCGACATACGCGAAGTTGCTCCTGACGCTTGCGGTGGGCGTGGGCTGTGGGCTGCTGTTCAAGAAGATGAAGGTGCCTGCAGGCTACATGGTAGGCGCGTTCGTGGGAGTGGCGATAGTCAACTGCGCCTTCTCCGCCGCCTGGGTTCCGAACGGCACGCGGACCGCCGTGCAGATAGTGGCCGGTGCGTTCGTGGGGTGCTCCATGGAGAGAAGCGACCTCAAGCGCCTCACGAAGATCGGCGGCCCGGTGGCCGTGATGCTCACGGCCTGCCTCGTGCTCATGGTCTTCGGGGGCTTCCTCATCTGGGCCGCAAGCCCGCTCGACCTCGTCACCTCGCTCATGTGCTGTGTCCCCGGGGGCATCAACGACACGCCGGTGGTCGCGGCCGACATGGGAGCGGATGCCCCGAGCGTCGCGATACTGCAGCTTGTCCGCCAGGTGCTCGGCATCGCGATACTGCCTGCGGTGGTGGCCGGATTCGACAAGCTGCAATTGGCGCACGGGCATCCCGACGAACGGGAATCGGACGTGGAATCGAGCAGTGGATCGAGGACGAAATCCAAGCAGAAGTCGGTTCTCTCAACCGTGGCGGCTCTGTGTGTCGCAGCTCTCGCTGGGCTGGTCGGCAAGGCGACGCACGTGCCCGGCATGACCTTCACCTTCGCCATCGTTGCGGTGCTCGTCCTGAAACTCTGCTTCGATTTCGCCTACATACCCAAATGGGTCAAGAAGCTCTGCCAGCTTGTCGCGGGATGCTATCTCGGAACCCTCCTCACGCTGGATGGGCTGCTCGGCATGTCGGCGCTCGTCGTGCCGATACTAATCGTGGTGGTGCTCTACACCGCCAACTGTTTCATCACTGGTGGGATGGAGAGACGGCTGTTCGGCTATGGGCGCAAGGAGGGCATGCTCATCGCAAGCCCCGCAGGAGCCTCCGACATGGCGCTCATCATGGACGATATGGGAATAGAGAACACCGATGTCGTGATAATGCAGGTGGTCAGAGCCGTGACAGTGATGGCCCTGTTCCCCCAGATAGTGAACCTGATCTGTCTTCTAGTGGAA
>NZ_JAVWUP010000117.1:3084-8193 GCF_036667095.1 Gordonibacter sp.
ATGGCATGAAGAGGATTGCGATAAACGGCATGGGACGCGTCGGCAGGCTGTGCTTCCGCGCTCTTCTGGGGCGAGACGACATGGAGCTGGTCGCAGTGAACGATGTATCGCCCGTGGACTCGATAGCCTACCTGCTCCGTCATGATTCAGAGCATGGACCGATCGGACCCGAATGGGACATAGCATCGAACGATTGCAGCTTTGCGGTGAACGAAGGGGAAATACCGGCGATGCAGGAGGAGGATGCGTCCGTGTTGCCCTGGGCTACGCTTGGGGTGGATCTCGTCCTCGAATGCACTGGGTCGTATGCCTCGCGAGAAAAGGCAGCCGCGCACCTCGAAGCCGGGGCGAAGCGCGTCCTCATCTCGGCGGCGGCAGGAAACGAGGTGCCGACCGTGGTATATGGAATCAATGAGGGGATAGTCACCGACGACGACCTTGTCGTGTCTGGTGCTTCGTGCTCGACGGTCGGTCTTTCGCCCTTGGCGCGCGCGCTGAACGACATCGCGCCTATCGAGCAGGGAATCGCCACCACCATCCATGCGTTCACGCCGACCCAGATGGTGCTCGACAACCCGCAGAGGAAGGGCAACCTCCGGCGTTCCAGGACTGCGTCGACCAACATCATCCCGACGACGGCCGCTTTCGCTAAGGCTGTCGGGCTGGTCCTTCCAGAACTACAGGGGAAACTGTCCGGATCGGCCATACGCGTGCCGGTGACGAAGGGGAGCTACATCACCCTGGTCGCCTCCGTGGAGACCGACGGCCTTACGGCAGAGTCCCTCAATGCCGCAATGCGCGAGCATAGCGATGACATGTTCGGCTATGCGGAGGAGGAGCTCGTGTCGGGAGACATCGCGGGAACGTCGTTCGAGTCCATCTTCGATCCGTTCCAGACAAAGGTCTCGCGGGCAGGAGAAGGGCGTTATCTCGTGGAGTGCGCAACATGGTTCGACAACGAGACTTCCTACGTCTCCCATTTCATGAAACTTGCGGAAACCTTGTAGGTGGAGCTGGAGGTCGGGGGTGAACGAAGTTTCTGGCTAAAACTATGGGGCTTTGGAAGGGATCTAATGGTTGAGACCATTTGGTAGAATCATGGGTGGCTCGCACCAACAGCGAACCACTCGGAACAACCACTCACGCCTGCATTCAGAGGAGAACACGCAGAGTCACTCCCACTCACTTAATCCAAGCATATACTAAGCTTTATTGTTTAGTATATGGTGGTGTTTGCCCTGTTGTTTCGAATCGTTTCTATCCATTATTTCTCGTTTACTGATTTTTTGCTATCAAACTGCTATCAGCGTATCGCTATCACGCACCGCCCTTCTTTGGTTGAAGCCATTTTTCATAAGTGCTATCTGGTTGATCCTCTGCGTAAGCCGTATCATTACTGTGGCTGAATAGGAACTGCAATTCGTTGGGCAATCTTTGTCATAATCGGGGTATATAAATCAATTTGAGTATCTGCTGCTTCTATAGAAATTACAAGCGAATATCTAGTTTTTGAATTCATTTTTTTCAAATTCGTTCGTTCTCTCCACCAACCGATAATAGGGTAGACGGCAATAGTACCGCTTTGAGCTAGGTTTATAGCCGTGTCTTCCCAGACATCGGAATGAAGTGAGCCAACATCTCTATTATTGGAGCCTAAGTACCAATTGTTTTCGGAAGCAGTTGTCTGGTAGTCTTCTTCTCTCATCGCTGCGTTTATGCGCTGTTGAAACTGTGTTGTTGTTTCATTTGGTCGCTTGATGTCAAATCGCAAACCATGAGAGGCGTATCGGTATTTGTATTTCCATCCTTTTTGTCCAGGTCCAGGTTCAATGAAGTAGGACAGTGTCACTCGTAGTTTTACTGGTTCATTTTCTAATGTTTGCAGTACCTCATTTGGCCAAGGAAGAGAGTGTAAGTGCATTTCCTTCGTTTTAGGTATTGATCCCGTTATTTTTTCGTAGGGTTGAATTTCTCCCTCAATTATCATGTTGACACGGTTGTTTAGCGTGTCTTTTGCTCTCATTAGGTCAGGTACACCGTATCCACACGTTCGAAGTAAATTTCTTCTCCCTTGTGTTTTGATGTCTGGCAATCCAAATTGGTTTTTCATCCCGTCTGTCCATCGCGCAGAATGAATAAGTAGGGCTCGCACCGTTTCTGGATGGAGATCAGGATAGGCGGCTAGTAATTCAGCAGCAATATATGAGCATTGTGCAGTTGCAGCACTTGTTGCGTTGATTGTGTCAAACAGTCTGTTACTTATATCATTATGCAAGGTGAGCTTCGAAAGATCATCATGACTAGTGTAATTAGTGCCATCAAAGGCGACGTTGCCACCATCGCAAATCAATTCTGGCTTAATTGGCCATTGCGACTTCCACGTGTGGGAAGTGGAGGAAAAGGGCGAAAGCTCTCCTTCTTTAGCGAGAGCAGAGTAGCCATTCATGGTTGGATCGGGCTGGATGGTTGTGTCGGCTGAATATGCTCCAACCGACAAAGCGTTCCATGCTTGTGCTGGGTCGTGAACAGATTTTGTTAAACAAGCGTTGGGATAGCCACTATTTTGCATTTCTTGGTTTGTAACATTGCCTGCCGAAACAATAAAAAGTCGCTTTTGTTTGTCATGCGAAATTTGATCAATAGCCCCAGACCAAGACGAGGGTTGTCCGTTGTTCAGGCTGCTTTTATCATCGGTAACCGCCATGCAGTATATTCGCCTTGATGTCGGCGTCGATATTTCGGGCAGAAGGGTAGCTTGTTCTGTAATGTAGCCATATAGCCCTTGAGCGTTGGGAGTATTTCCCAGAATTTTTACAGATTCAAGGGTGTGATTGAGGGTTACGGGCGTGTTTGATATCAGATATCTTTTTAGGTCGTTATAAAGAGCTACGCCAGCCATGTTTGTACCATGCCCGCTGTGGTCTGCCGTGCCCCATTGAGTATTGACTGTCATTCCTGTAGTGGGCATATAGGGGTCAATTAGGCTATGGTTTCCATTTATGCCTGTATCTAGTATGCATATCGCAATTCCAGTATCGTTGAAGTGAGTTCGCGCAAGCAGGTCATCCGCCCATTCAGCTTGTTCGACAAGCGACGAATCAATGAAAGTAGAATTCGGATCAGCAGGCTTCCGAATTTCGGCAATTGTTACACCTTGTTTTATTAAATCAAGCAGAGAACTTTGGTTGGCGTATACCGGTATAACCAGCCTTTCTGGAAAGCGTATGTACTGCTCCTCTGACCGATGAGCAATACCTAGATTGTCTAACAACGAAAAAAGATTGTTTTTCGTTGTCTCAAAGGTATCTTCTTTGACATCAACCCATAGCTCGAACCACTGGGCGACATCGCTTGGCGCATCGGACGGTCGTCCAACCCAGAAAGCACTTATTTTCAGCGCATTTGAAATAGATTCTATGCTGCTAACTAAATCATTGTTTTTTGGTTTCCCTGTTTTTGTTTGTAAGGTAGCAAAATCAGCTATCTTCTTTATAAAAACCGCTTCTTTACCAGAGGGAATGAATACAGTTGCCTTCGTAACTATCGAGGACGTGCCATCTTCATTTTGTGAAACGATATCTCTTACGTTTAGTAGCTTTATGCCTTGTCTGTTGTCTTCTAAGCTCTTCGTAATCAAGTCGCAATTGTTTGCACCAGAAAATTCCAGGTATGTTCCAGTGTTGTATGCTATTGCGGCTACTTGGCGAGGTGTATATGCATTGAATTGGTCTTGAGCGGCTCTAAACTGAGTAGTTAAATTGCTGCTATGAACTTGACGGTTTCGTCTTGTTGGAATATTCGGTTGCGCACCTCCGGAAGGAGAGGTTGTGAAGTTGAATGTATCAGTTATGTCAGTGAGAAATATGTTATCGTACCTGGGCATTATCTAATCCCTTTTGTCCGATATACGTCTCTTCGCTCCTCAATCATTTTTATTAGCACATCGCGTGAAACTTGTCGCTTGTCAGCTAGGATAGCTTGCTTTATTGCATTTTCGCAAGCTTTAGTAATATCTGCATGGCATAACCCAACTGTTAAATCAACGATTTCCTGAGTGATTAATGACTTTGAATTGAATTTATTCAGTTTCAAACTAAATAGCTTTATTGTTTCGTCCTTGGAGGGCAATGAAAATTGTAGGACATCATCAAAACGCCTAAACAATGCTTGGTCTAATGAGCTGCCACTGTTCGATGCCGCTAAAATGATGCTGTCTGATGTGTCCTGCTCAATGAATTGCAGGAACAGATTCAGTACCCGATGCATTTCTTTGACATCATTGTCAGCTGCCCGTTCTGAGCCTATAGAATCGAATTCATCGAAGAAGTAAACGCCGGTTTCTTGAGAGATGCTATCAAATACTTGCCGAAGTTTTGTCCCAGTTTCTCCCATGTACTTACTTACCAATTTATCTGTCTGTATTAGAAAAAGGGGGAGCTTTAGCTCGGTCGCAAAGACCGAGGCGGTAAGCGTTTTTCCTGTTCCAGGCAATCCTTCGAGCAAAATCTTCCGACGGTGGGCATAACCTTTTTTGTTTAGCTTTGAACGTTGAGCAAACTCTAAGATGATGTTATCTATCTGCTCGTCTAGTCTTTCGGAGACAATTAAATCACTTTTTCTAGCTTTTGATTGCCCACGAATAATTAAGGTGCTATCGATGGGTTTAATTCTATTGATAGCACTATCTCCGCCTTGTTTTAACACTAATTCTTTTAAGGACTGTGCAAGAACAGAGTGACCGATTTTGGCCTCATGAGCAGCAATTTGCAGAACAACCGTTTTTACACGTTCGCTATCGCCATCATAATGTGCTTTTACTAGAGCGATTAATTGCTCTGAAGTTGCCACTGGTGTTCCTTTGGAATCTGTTTATCGATAGTCGGGTAAACGGGCGCTTTTGATACGTGCTTCATTCTAGCGCATTGATCCGATCTCGTCCCCCTTTGTTGGGAGCAATTCTGCTGAATTTGCGTTGCATTTGACTATCGCGTAAGGATCAAGGCAGCTTTTGTTGTGGTGGATCATGAGTATTTCGCTTGCATTACGGGTAATATGCCCCATGCCTCTATCCGGCTAGTTTATTTCCGAAGTACTAGTCGGATAGCTTTT
>NZ_JAVWUP010000118.1:0-1376 GCF_036667095.1 Gordonibacter sp.
TCGAGGATCTCTTTTTTCTCCGGTAGCTTGGCCATGACCGATTACTCCGCATCCAAAGGTAGGCCGACTTTTTTCATTTTCTCTCCGAACTCCTCCTCGTACTCGGCGTAGGTATGCACCTGCACCGGATAATTCCAAGGGTTCACGTGTCGACGTGCCCGATTGTTGTTGGCAAGGTTGCGCGTGGGGCTGAAGAACACGCCGCCAGAGTGCATGAGCTTGCTCCACGGGAAGTAGACGAGCAGTACCGAGACCAGAAACACATGGACAAACAAGAGAGGCTCGATACCCGCCCCTACAACCGGATTGAACGTCACCAGACCCATGGTCAGCTCCTTGACCGAGTTCAGGTCGACCCGGAACGCATAGCGCATGACGATACCGGAAACGGCGATGCCCAGCAGCAGGAACAGCGGGAAGTAGTCCACGGAAAGCGACAGATAGCGTATGCGCGGGACGACCACACGGCGCAGAAACAGAAACGTCAGGCCCGCGACGACGAACACGTCGGTGAGGTACAGGATGGGTATGCCGATTTGAAAAGCACTGTCGGCGCCTTCCAAAGCCTGCACCCAAATCGGAACCGGATCGAGAAAGAGCCTGAAGTGGCGCAGCACGATGACGAGCATGGACCAATGGAAGACAAGCGCGCCCAGCCACAGCCATTTGGCCGATCCGATGACCAGCTTGTCGTCGCGTTTCTCTACCTTACTGTTCCGGAACAGAGACCGGAAGAACAGCACCTCAAGAAGCATGCGACCGACGACGCCAGCATAAGACGAGGGGTTGTCGGTCTTCGCTTGCTTGATCCAAGGAAGGCTCTTCTGCTGCCCGCACGTGGTGGGAATACGGAAGGGAACCGCCGAGGTACCCCACCGCACGATACGCACGACAAAGCCGATGACGAACAACGCAAACGCCGCATACGGGATGATGACCCCGAAGAGCGTGTACAAATTCAAGTACGCCGTGCAGATCCACGCGACGAGCGCGAGCGCCAGTACCGACACGAGGGGAACCGCTATTTTCATGCTAGCCTACCCTCTCTCCAACCCTGGATTCGCTTCGGTACCGCTCAAGCATTCCGGTGCTCCTTTTCAACTCATCCATGCGCAACCGCATGATCTGATCGCGGCATCGCACGTAGCAATCGATCGCGCAAAGCGCGCACGTATCAATCCGGGCATCAATCAACTGCAAAGCGCCCGCATCGAGCAGCTTTGCGCTATTCGAGAAGATGAGGGAACGTAGCTTAAAAAACGACGAGAACGTCGACTGGGGCGACGAGTCCTGTAGAGCCAGCAATCGGCACAGACCATCGATCGAATCGGAAACGGAAGGATGCTCCTTGCCGGAAAACAGATACCGGACGACAG
>NZ_JAVWUP010000118.1:1386-8083 GCF_036667095.1 Gordonibacter sp.
CGATGCCCAACGCCGCACTCAATTCCCCGCACCATGCACGGGCGATCGAGTCCTCCACGTCCCTGGACAATATCTTCACAGACATCCCGGCCCCGTTCCTATCGTATCCAACCCTGCCAAGAGCATCGGCGAGCGCGCCTTCCCTCAGCCAACGCGCTCACCCTGTAAGCTCACTCAGGAGGCGCAACCTTGCCTTTGAGGGCGACGAAGGTTGTGGTGATGTAGAGATATTCAACCTTGTCTTCCATAGCAAGCTCTTTCACCGCGTTGTCGACCGCCCCTTTCAGCTCGCCTATGGCCTTGGCGATCTCCTTGCTCTTAGCCTTCTCGATCGTGTCGAGGTAGGCGAGAACCTTTTCCTTGACCACGGGATCTGCGGGTCCTTTGTCCATGAGAATGCCCCTATCTGACTCGGTTACCGAGTCGTCTGAACTTGGAAAGCTCCACTGCAACGATTAAAGCATTCTGATTTTTCCGTGTAAAATACAATCAATTCATCTTGGCATAAGGAAAAACGATGGCAGCAATTCCATCCGGCGAATCACCAGCCGTGCGTGTAATCGAGCACTTCGACGCCTTCTTCGACGTTTCCCTCCACGGCGGCAATCATCCGTTTTGCAAACGGACACGGATACCCGATGGGCGTGCCCTTGGTGATGCACGACGCGAAGGCGATCGTATCCGCCCCCGCCGCCACGAGGCTCTTCGCCCTGAAAACCGCCTTCTTACCCGGGCAACCGCCACAGGTGGTGAAGCCAACCAACTCGATGGCATCATCAACCTTCGCAAAGACCCCTGTTTTCTCGCGAAGCGCTTGGAAATCCTTTGAGCCGGGGCATACTTCCTCGGTTTGGGCGCAGCGAACAATGCCTAGCTTCATAGTCCCTCCCAAAAACGACTATCCGCCCCTCATCGAGAGAGCGCAATTCGACCACCTGCGGCCTATTATGCGTAAAGGAGTACACATGCGTAAAATACGATATCTTCATCACCTCATCGGATACTTGTATATCAACCTTTCACCTGGCTATATACAAGTTTCGAGAAGGGTTGCAAACACGATGGCGCACGATGTTTTTAGACCGTTTTTGGTATAATAGACGAACCAACGACCAAGCCTTAAGAAAGCGAGAACCCCATGGCGAAGGCGTATCCCGCGGTGCTGCTCCTCGAGAACAAACGCGCTATCGTCGTGGGAGGAGGATCGGTTGCCGAACGAAAGGTCAAGGGCCTTCTCGAATGCGCCGCAGACGTGACCATCGTTTCGCCCCGCATCACCGAGGGGCTTCAGGCGCTGGTGCGCGAATCGCAATGCGCCTGGAAGAAAAAATGCTACGAGGGGTCCGACGTGCAGGACGCGGAGATCGTGTTCGCGGCGACCGACGACGAGGAGGTCAACGCACGCGTGTTCCACGATGCGACGGAGGCGCGCCTCATGGTGAACGTAGCCGACCGACCCGAGCTATGCAGCTTCTACCTGCCGTCCGTACTCAGGCGCGGAAGCCTCTCCATTGCCGTATCCACACAGGGTGCTAGCCCGCTTTTGGCGCGACGCATACGCCTGCAACTCGAGGAGCGTTTCAGCGCCCGCTACGAGGGGTACGTAGACCTTCTGCAAAGCGTGCGGGACACCGTGAACGGCGAAGTGGCCGAACAGGATCGCATGGCCTTTTGGGAGGCAGCCACCGACGGGCGGATTCTCGAACTCCTGGAAGACGGCGATGCGCAAGCTGCCGAAGTTCGCCTGCAAGAACTTGTGTCCTCGTATAGCGCATAGCGCTGCGAGCAGCTATTCGATCGATCCCGTCGTGCGAAGCGTGTCAATGCGCGAAGAGAACTCCTCGACGAGCTCGGGCTGTGCACAAGCCACCATATCGAAGGCCCGCACCAAGCTGGGTTGAAACGTCGGTTCGTCGACAGCAGCGCAGAACGCGTACGAGAAGAACTTTCCAAACAGCGCCGGGCTTCCCGCGATGACCGCCCCTACGATCTCGGGGGCCGACCAATCTATGTTGCCTCCCTCCTCGTTCATGGCCCACAGATGGCGCCGTATGGTTTCGAGGAAGAATTCCGGCATGCACGCAGTGCGCTGCTCCGCAAGAAACCTGATGCAGGAGATGGCCCCCTCATGAAGAGGGCTTTCCGGAGCATAGGAAAGCCGGGTAAGATAGCGCCTCACCCGGTCGGGATCCTGATCGAATAGCAGCAGGAGGGCCCGCTCGTCGCCGCGCTCAACCAGATCGCAGACGCTTTCCTTGGTAATAGGCCGCATAGCGGCTCCTTCCGGCCAAACGCGCGCATCGCATGGCATCTCAAAAGCCCAGACGGAAGACAGCCTCTCGCACAGCCATCTTCCGCCTGGTTTTCAACGTTACGGCACCTGCATAACGAGCGCAACCTGCTCGCGCAGAGCTTCTACAGCATTCCCCACTTGCGCGTGTACTCACTGTAGAGAACGTAGTCGTCCTCAGTGAAGCCAGCCTCGTGGATCTTGGGCAGGATACGTTCGTAGATCATATCCTTGGTTTCAACGTAGATGCCGTCCTTTTTCATGGTAACGTCCCAGTCTGCCTCAAGGCTCAGCAAATACTCCATGAGATCAGCGCTCCGCTTCATGCGATACTCGGTGTAGGTTGCAAGCGACCGAATGAACCCCGGCGTCACCTTTGCCTTCTTGAGCGTTTTCCACGGAGGCTTTTCCTTTGTGCGCCACTCCCCTGATTCAAAGAATGGGAGGAAAAAGCACGGTTCTTGAATGCAGGTTTCTTTCATTGCAGCGTCATCAGCCATGATCTTACATTCCGGCCATGGTCCAGTAGTCGTTTAGCAGAATAGTGGAGCAAACGAAGCCGAGCAGCACATTAACAACAACGCCAGCGGTGAAGGCGGCGAAGGGCTTCCAGCCGGTCTTCGTCAACTCACGGAAGCGAGTTGTCAAACCGATGCAGAGGAAGCACAGGGTGAATGCCCAACCGCGGATACCCTGCAACGGAGACACGATACCGCTCTTGATTGTGCTGTAATCAACACCGGCGGTAGCGCTTACGAACGTGATGAGCAAGGAGGCGATGAAGAAGCCTATAACGAACTTCGGGAAACGCTCCCAGATAACACCCGCAGAGGGCTTCTGGCGCGTTCCGTCGGCCTTCTTGGCCTCCCACACTGTAACGGAGATGATAGCCAGGATAAACGCCCACACGCCGACGAATATGTCGCGGCCGACTACCTTCATCAGCGTGAAGGTAGTGGTGGCACCGTCACCGAACTGAGCCGCAGCAGCGATACCAGCGGCGTCGGCGAACTCAGAGGTGCCAATCCAAGCGCCCGACGCACCATCGGAAAGACCCAAGGCACGGCAGACAATGGGAAGCAGGAACACCATGACGGTAGCCCAGATGACAACCATCGAAATAGCAACGGATACGTGCTCCTTCTTGGCATTAACCGAACTACCAATGGCAATGGAAGCCGAAACGCCGCAGATGGAGCCACCAGCACCCAGTGTGGCCGCAAAGGGCTTTTCCAAACCGAGGGCCTTGGTAGCCACGAAGTAAATGACCAAAAACGTGGTAACAGCCACAACGGTAGCCTGCAGCAGCGCAACCGGACCCGACTGGAGAATCAGGGTAAACGGAACGCTGGAACCCAACAAAACGATACCGGTCTTCACATAGAATTCGGTGCGCATGCCTGCATCGAACCAATCCGGGATCTTAATAATGTTACCCAAAATAATACCGAGGATAAGCGCCAAAACCGGGGCCTCCAGGTTCAGCGTCTTCATAATGTTCCAGGAGCCAAGAATCTGGACGAATACGCCCATCAGGTACAACACGGTGAAGCCAGCGATGAACTTGCCTACCGGCTGGCCCATAATTTTCATGGCAATGGTAAAAAGACCGCCCATCGCCACATAAAGAATCAGCAACTTCGGCAGCAGCGGAGCCACCATGCCAGGCATATCGCCGATACTTTCATACGCCTTAAACGATACGTTTACAATGCCAAGGGTGCTGCCGGCATACCATAGAAGCATGGCGACTAGCGTAACACCGAGACCAATCCATACGGCCCACCAGTCTTCCTTCAGAATTAAGCTCTTCAGGCCCGACCCGTTGGTCTTCGTATTGTTAGTCATGTACTTCACTCCCCTTAGATCTTTGATAGGAATAACCTTGCAGTTCAACCATTAAGGTATCAATGATGCCTATTCCTCTTTTTTCGCACACGCAGCGATAGCGATACAACTATCGCTGCGTGCACCATGCCGCCGCCCCCTCCCAAGGACAACGGCATGGACAGCATTTGCTAGTACTTGAATGCCGCAGAGGTTCTGAACGACTCACGCGAGAAGATGTAGTCGTCGATCAGCTTGTCGGAGAACGGGATGCCCGTGATGGAGAAGAAGCGCTCCCAGCCGATGCGCTCAACCCACTCGCCCAGACGCTCGCCCTTGTGGGCATTGCGCACCCAGGCCTCAACGATGCCGCGAACAGCCTCGGTCATCTCCGGCCAGCGCGGCGGGTTGTTCGGCAGGAACGGAATGACCATGCGCGAGAAGCTGGGATCGGTGCGGGCATTGGACACCTTGCCGCCGATCAGGATGGCCAAGCCGTCGTTCTGGGCGTCCATGATGTGCATGCCCGGCGACATGGTGTAGCAGTTGCCGCAGTACATGCAGCGCTCGTCGACCACCTTGACGCTCTTGTTGGCGGGGTCGGGGCGGATGGCACCGGTGGGACAGCAGGCCACCAGGCTGGGGATCTCGGAGCTCTTGCGCACCTGCTCGTGGTTGATACGGGGCACGGTGCGGTGGATGCCGACCACCGCGATGTCGCTGCAGTGGGCCGCGCCGCACATGTTCAGGCAGCACGCCATGGCGATGTGCAGCTTGTTGGGCAGCTGGTCGGTGGTGAAGTACTCGTACAGGTCGTCCATGATAGCCTTCACCACGCCCGATGCGTCGCTGGCGGGGGTGTGACAGTGCACCCAGCCCTGCGTGTGCACGATGTTCGAGAGCGAATTATGGGTGCCGCCAACCGGGTAGCCCCGCTCGTTACACTCATCGACCAGGGGTTCCACGTTCGCCTCGTCGGAAACGAGGAACTCGATGTTGTTGCGGCTCGTGAAGCGCAGGTAGCCGTCGCAGTATTTGTCGGCAACCCCGCACAACTCCCTGATGGAGTCGACGGCCAGCAGGCGCGGCGTACCCACGCGGACGCTGTAGAGGGCGCCGGCGGGGCCCACGTGCTTCAGCACGCCGGGCCGGGGGTACTCGTGGTACAGCCACTTGCCGTAGTTCTCCTGGATGATCGGGGGCAGGAGTTCCTTGTAGGAGATAGGACCGTTGTCAGTTTTTGCCACTGAGGATCACCTCGTCTTTCTGAATCTAAAGCGCGATCGGCATCCGAATGCCGAGGGCGCGGACGTTTTCCTACTCGCTTGGGCTGGCCTGCTCGATTTCGTCCTTTGGCCAAAACACGTACGGATTCGCACGGGGGCGATACACCATCTGCGGCACGGCCGGCAGACCGACACCGCGTAGGAACTCACCCATGCCAACACGGTAGATGGTCTCGCCCAAACGCTCGCGCGTCTTGCCGTTTTCATCCCACCAGTCCCAAATGCGGTTGCAGAGATCCTTGAACTCCTCGTAGGGAGCGTCCATCTTCATGAAGGGAACCAGCACCCAAGACATGAAGGCCGACTTCACGATGGTGGACTTCGCACCCACCAGGATGGTGGCGCCTTTTTCCTTACCCTGGTGCACGGCCTTGCCCATAAGGTTCACGCAGTGCATGCAACGCGTACACTCCTCGCCGTTCACCGTAAGTTCGCCGGTAGCCTCGTCGTAGCTCAGGCACTGGGGCGGGCATTTCGCCACGACCTCTTCGCGGATATTCATACCGCCCTCGGCGTACTTCTTGACCTCGTCCTGGTCGATGGTGATGGAGTCGCGCCACGTGCCGATGACTGAGATGTCAGCGCGCGCGGCGGCGGCGACGCAGTCGTTGGCGCAACCCGACATCTTGATCTTGGACTTGTAGGGCCACATGGGACGGTGCAGCTCGTCTTGGTATTCGTTCGTGACGTCGTAACACATGTCCAGCGTGTCGTAGCAGGCGTGCTCGCAGCGGCCCGGTCCCACACAGCAGCTCGGAGAACGCAGGTCGGAGCCCGATCCGCCCAGGTCCATGTCGTGCTCGGAGAGTTCGTCGAACGTGGGCTGCAGCTCCTCAGTCTTCATGCCGAGCAGCACCACGTCACCCGTGGAACCATGCATGTTCGTCAGACCCGAGCCGTGCTTCTCCCAAATATCGCAGATGTCGCGCAGCTTGTCGGATGTGTAGAACCAGCCGCTCGGAGCCGACACGCGCATAGTGTGGAACTCCCTGAGGTTCGGGAACTCCTCGGGCAGGTCGGTGTAGCGACCGATAACGCCGCCGCCGTACCCCTTGACGCCCACGATACCGCCGTGCTTCCAGTGGCCGATCTTGTCCTCGTAGGACCGCTCTAACAAGCCGAGCAGATCCTCGCTCATCTCGTTCTTGTCAGCCGCGCGTTTGATCTCCTTGACAAAACTGGGCCACGGACCGTTCTCCAGCTCGTCTAGCTGGGGAGTTTTGCTTTTTTCAGCCATAATCCCTCCTATAGTTAGTTACGTTACATTTTGACCTCTTCAATCGAACCGTTCAGA
>NZ_JAVWUP010000119.1:0-8050 GCF_036667095.1 Gordonibacter sp.
GATAAGAAGAGCCGGTAGTAACAGCTACCGGCTCCGACCTCAACGCGTCGCCCGTCCAGAGTTTTAGACCACGGGCATCGCTGATGCTGCGATTGTATCACGTCTTGCCGAAAGCTTTCAGGTTTTCGAGCGTCCAAAACACCACATCTTTATCAAGCGCAGCCAAGCACCGAGGGTGCCCTGTCAGAGGCACCCTCACTCACGCAGGAGGTTACGCGAGTGCCGCCGCGTTCGCGCCGGCAACGCGGCCGAACACGATGACGTCAGTAATGGAGCAGGAGCCCAGACGGTTGGTTCCCATCTTGTGACCCGCCTGCTCGCCGGCCGCGAACAAGCCGGGGATGACGGCACCAGCGGTGTCGAGCACCTGCGCGTCGGGGTTGATGTGCAGGCCGCCCATGGTGTAGTGCACGGAAGGCTTGTACGCCAGGATGTAGTACGGGCCGCCCTCGATGGGGTTGAGCTTGGCGCGGTAGTTGAACTCGGGGTCCTTGCCGTCTTTGCAGTAGCCGTTCCACTTCTCGACGGTCTTCTCCAACTCGGCAGCGTCGATGCCGAAGGGCTCGCACGCCTCGGCAATGGTTTCGCCCTTGGTCATGAGGTTGCGGCCCATGAGGCCGTCGAACTCGGATGCGTTCACCGTGGCGATGTCGGTGTGGTCGAGGCCGTCCTGATTGAAGATCATGTAGCCGACGCCGTCGGTCTGCACTTTGATGGCGTTGGAGATGACGTCGCGGCGCTCCATTTCCTCCACAAAGCGGTCGCCCTCTTTGTTGAAGCAGATGGCGCGGTTCTCCAAACGCATGTTGCCCACGTAGAGCAGCGCACCGGTCACCGTGTCGCAGGTGGGATAGGTTTGGATGTACTGCATGTCGATGAGGTTCGCACCGATTTTCTCAGCCATCATGTGGCAGTCGCCCGTAGCGCCCACGGAGTCGGTGGAAAGGATGCGGTCGTCCATCTCGGCGTTGTACTTCGTGCGCATCTCAACATTCGAGCCGAAACCACCTGCAGCCAGCACGACGGCCTTGCATTTGAAGTCATAGGTGTCACCCGTGGCGGTGTTCGAGGCTTTCAGACCCACCACGGCACCGGACGCGTCTTTCACCAGCTCGTCGGCTTTGGTGTTGCGACAGATGACGAGGTTCTTCAGGCCCTCGGCGCGCTTTTCCAGCTTGCAGATGATGCCGCTGCCTTCGTTGCCCTCGGGGATGAGGGAGCGCGAGACGGAATGCCCACCGAAGAAGCGCTGGTAAGGCTGCCATGCCACGCCGCCCTCGAACACCAGCCAGTCAAAGGCGCTCTGTGCGCCCTCGCAGATAACGTTCACGAGCGCCGGGTCGCCTACGTTGTCGCCGCCCACGATCATATCCTCGGCCATCTTGGCAACGCTGTCCTCGATGCCCTCTTTGTGCTGGAACCAGTTGTTCGGCACGGCCATAGCGCCGCCCGACAGGATGGTGTCGCCGCCCGTAATGCCCAACTTCTCCAGCAGCACGACCTTTTTGCCTGCGTCGGCCGCGGTAATGGCAGCGGCATAACCCGCACCGCCGGCACCCACGACCACCACGTCCACGGCCTGCTCAAGATTCTCGGGCGCTGCAGGAACGGCCTTGTCGCGCTTCTTCCACTCGCTGGCCTTCATGCCCGAGTTGTCCACAGCCTGCTCGACCGCCGATAGGAACGCCATGCTCGAAACCGTGGCGCCCGAAACCATGTCCACGTTGAGCGTCTGGTTGCTCACGATGAGGTCGGACACAATGTCCATGCCCGTCGTGCCCACGCCGTAAGACTCGCGCGACTTCAAGATGTTGATGCGAGCGATGTTCGAGCCCTCCGTGATGACCTCGACCTCGATGGGGCCGCCCTTGCCGTTAGCCGAACCCGTCCAAGACTGCGCGCCCGAGCCCTCAGCAGCGCTCGCCGTCTGCGCGTCAGACTTGCCCTGCGGGGCGCATCCGGCCAAAGCAAACGTTCCGCCAATCGCCGCCAGCGCGCCGCCCGTGATGAAGTTCCTGCGAGAAAGATTCGACATAGTGCCCTCCTTGTAATTACTCCCAATACTTACGAATCCCCGATCCGTCGAGGTCGATACTAGATGCCAGCAGAAGCCCGAGCATCACCGCTAAGGTTTGAAACCGAGGGAAACCCAGGGGCAAGCACCCTCAAACCTCAGGGGTGATGCTCGTTGAACTGGGAATACAGCAGCTAATGGAAAAGTAAGTCACCGCAATACGGAGCATTACCTCGGCCTAGGCTACGAGCGCCTCTGCGCAGGGGCAGCTTCTTCGGCGAAGGTGCAAACGCTACGGGAAGTCGCGCTGCTTGCTTTCAATTCTTTACTAAATGAAGCGCAGTCATTTATCGTGTTCGGCTTAGGTAAAGCCCCTTGCCCAAAAACTGCGATTATGGCTATAATGCAGGCGAGCCGCAGGGAGAGTCTACTCCCCACGGCTCTCGAATCGCTTCGGCGGTTTGGCTCTTTGTTACGACTCCTTGTCCTTGCGGATCGGGAGTCGCTCCTTTATTACCACGATAAAGTTCATCGCGCTGGATGCAAACTCAAGGATTGCCGCAATCAAGGCCAAAATGGTCATGGTCTTCCACCTCCCTCCGCTGTCTCTTGAAAGAGCTCTCGGTTGAGAAGGGGTGTGGAACCGCGCCGCCTCCACGCTCGTGGATCCATCCTAGCGCCGCAACCTTGCAGATCGACCGTACCTATGCCGGTTTTTCACCGCAGGATTCTTGCGCGGATCAAGCAAATGCACCCTCGAACCTTCGACAGAAGTCGCACAAGAATTCGAGGGTTGTCGCGCCAAAAAGCCGCCGCTCAAGGGAGGGAGGAGCGGCGGCTTGCGAATCTTGGCCTAAGCCGAGCGGCTCAGGCCAAGGACGGTACGGCGGCAAAATCAGTGCCGCACCTGATAGCCTCGACAGGCAAATCATTCCCGCCGAGCCGAAACGGGCGGCGACGAAAACGTCGCCACCCGCGAGTAAGCTAGATCTCCAAGCTCGGAATCTCCTTGGCAGCGTCGCCACCGGCGGCGTTGATGCCCGCAATGCGACCAAACGTCACGCAGCGGCCATGGCCGATGCCCGGAACGTAGGTCGGATAGTCGCCAGCGCCGAAGAACTCGCCTGCGGCCGAGCCGCACACGTACAGGCCCTCGACCGGCTTGTCCTCGGCATCGAGCACGCGGCACTCGAGGTCCTGGCGCAGACCGCCGCACATGGTGAGCAGACTGGCCACCAGCTTGCCGGCGTAGAACGGTGGCTCCAGCACCTTGCCCATGACCTCGGGGCGTTTGCCAAAGTCGACATCCTTGCCCAGGTCGCAGAGTTCGTTGTAGCGGTCGACCGTCGCCTTGAGGTTCTCGGCCGGCACGCCCATCGCACGGGCCAATTCCTCAAGCGAGTCCGCCTTCAGCGTCTGGCCGCTTTCGACCTCGCCTTCCAGCACGATCTTCTGGGCTTCCAGGTTGTACTCGCCGCCCACCGGCTGCGTAAGCTGGCCCCACTGCAAGCCGCCGCCCAATCCGGCGTCGATCTGCTGCTTCACCTGCTCCAAGCCTTTGGAGTCGTAGATGCTCCATGCTTCCTTGTTCGTTTGCAGCGCCTTGGTAACGCTCTTGGACTGGGTGTTCACATCCTCGTTCTTGAAGCGCTTTCCTTCCCAGTTCACGTGCAAAAAGCCGTAGCTGGCCGCACCGAAGTCGAGGTGCATGACGGCCGAATGCGGCTCGGACTTCTGCATGGCAGCACCTGCCCAGAGGGCCTGCTTGTGCATGTCGCCGGTGTCGCAGTCGGGCGGGTTGTAGAAGCGGCCGTCCATGGCGTAGGCGGTCATGGGCGAATAGTAGTGGAACATCTCGTCATCGGCCGCGTAGTCGCCTGAGGCGATGATGACCGACTTCGCGTTGATCTGCGTGTACTCGTTCTTGCCGGTGGAAACAATGGCGCCTGTAACGGGACCGTCACCCTCGCGGACCAAGCGCTCGCTTTTCGTGCTCCAGCGGATCTCGCCGCCGTTTTCCTTGATGGTCTCGTACAGGGCGGGCACCAGCACGGCGTTGCCGTACACGTCGCCCACACCGGAGCCCTGGTAGAACGTGAAGTTCACCGTCTCTTCAAGCTTGCCGGCCTTGTAGAAGATGTGCGTGACGGGGTACTCGGTGTAGTCGGGGCCCTTGTAGTAGCCATCCCAGAGCATCGCCTCGAGGCCCTTCTTGGCCGCCAAGTCGTAGAGCCAGTCGAAGCACGTGCCGCTCTTGTGGGCGAACTCCCACAGCAGCGGCTCTTTGACACGGCCTTGCGCCCAGTTGATCCAGCGGCGCACGACGTGGCCGTAGTCGGGCTCGGTCAGCAGGCCCTTCCCCGTCAGGTCTTGCTGCACCTTGGTATGGAAGCCGGCGATGTGCACGCCGCGCGCAACCACCGTCTCGGGGTTCTTGTCGACGACGATGACCTTGCCTGCACCCTCTTCGAGCGCCGCGATGGAGGCGCAACAGCCGCCCAGGCCCGCACCGATGACGAGCACATCGCATTCTTCGGTGCCCTTGATCTTGTCCGCAGGAATAGCTTCAGGCGCGATCTCCCAGCTATGGGTGCCCGCAGCATCAGGACCTGCCGTGGCGCCGTTTTTGGTCTCGGGTGCCGCAGCCTTGTCGCTCGCCGTCACATCAGCCTTCGACTGCGGCGCACAACCGGCCATGCCGGCCACCGCTGCGCCCGCAAGCGCGGCACCGCCCAGGCCCAAGAACGAACGGCGCGAAAGGCCTTTGTTGACCTGCTCGTTTTGCTTCATGGTAATTCCCTCCTCATCCCTTTTCCCTTCGCCCGGTCCTCGTCCTCAGATTTGGCCCTCTTGGCCCTAGCCTTCTGAACTCGCTTGAGAAACCGGGTGCGATTTCCCTATCGCATAACTCGAACCTTACCGCCGAGAGCCCCTCGCCCGCGCCCCGTGTACTGGGGGAAAGAGCCGCATCGTGCATAATTCCCCCAGGCAGGGGGATGCCTTCCCCCGGTGTCGACCGCCGAGAACCCTTACCTCGCGTATAATCATGCGAGGGAGCGGCTTATCGGAGCCGGAGGGAGGGTAAGCATGGCATCATCGCTGCGCAGAGAGTTGTGGCGCACGCCCGATTTGCTGGGCTTTGCAGCCCATTGGATATGGATCTGGTGCGTGTTCTGGAGTCCGTTGTTCTACAAGGAAAGCGAGCACTTGGACGCACTCGCAACGGGAACCGGCCTCGTGCCGCTCGAGCCGCTTTGGGTCGTGTCGCTGCTAGTCAACGTCGTAACCATAGCGTTCTTGCTCACGCTCTCCCATGTTCGGAATCCTCTGGGCGACATCAAGGGGCTTCCTTTGGCCGGGGGAGCCGTGACCGCGCTGGGAACCCTGGCCCTGTCGCACTCCGCGCTGGTGCTTGCAGGCAGTGGCGCATCGCTCCTCTATGTTACAGGAGCCGTGCTGACCGGCATCGGAAGCGGCATCGTCGTGGTGATGTGGGCCGAGCTCTTCGCCTCGCTCGGATCGAAGCGCACGGTGAGCTACAGCGTGCCAGCCCTGCTCATAGCCGCAGGCCTGTACTTCGTCGTGCGGCTGCTGCCCATCGATCCGGCACAAGTGCTGGTGGCTTTGCTTCCGCTTGCCAGCATGGGGCTCTTCCTCCACTACAAGCATAGCGCTCCTCGCCTACCGCGCCGCAACCGTAACGTACGGGTGAAGGAGAAACCGCCTTTGAGGCTCATCGCCATCGCCCTGTTCTTCGGCGCATCCTTCGGCATTATGAAGGGGCTTTTGGCACCGGCCGGAGACGAGTGGATCGTCGTACGGGACCTGCTGAACATCGTCGCCATCGTAGGCGGCACCATTGCCATTTTCGTTACCATGAGCGTGTACAAGATGGACTTCGACCACCTGACCTACCAGATAGCACTGCCACTCATGGCGGCAGGCTTTCTGTTCCTACCGCTATCGGAGCCGTGGAACGTCATAGGAACCGGTGTTCACCAGGCAGGATACCAGTACTTTTATATCGTGCTGTGGGCACTCTGGGCCGTCGCCGCATCACGCGGCAACGTGCCCGCCGGCTGGGTGGCGGGCTGGGGCCTGCTATCGATCCAGCTAGGTCAGCTCGTCGGCTCGATAGCCGCCTCCCTGGCTGTCGGCCTTATCACCACGGAGTTGCAGTTGGCTATGCTGTCGGCGGGTTTCATCTTCGTCATTCTCATCATCGCCTTGTTTGCTCTAGGCGGCGGCTCGGCGAACACCGCCTGGGGGTTCGTGAAGCCCGTGGAGGAAGCCGACACGGCATCCGATTTCGAGAAGGCCGGCACACGCTTGGCCCGCCGCTGTCACTTGTCGCCTCGTGAAGTGGAAGTGTTCTTCCTGCTAGCGAAAGGCCGCAACCGCGCGTTCATCAGCGAGGAACTGGTCATCGGGGACGAAACGACCAAAAGCCACATCAAGAGCATCTACCGCAAGACCGACGTACATTCGCAGCAGGAGCTGATCAACCTGATCGAGGGCGAGGGCAAAGAGGGAGCGTGAGCGGCTTCCCGCCCATCTCCTGCCAGCACTGCAGACCTGGCATTCCTTAGCTAGAGAATCCCTCTCCCCTCGCGTCCCGGCCAGCGTCCGGCACCTCGCTACCTCTTCCACTGCCACCCGCATCTCCATCTCGTTACCGCCCTTTGATAAGAGCGACCTGGCCACTATGGTATCGTATATGCCTGCATACTGAACACACCCAGCGATAACATCGTTGACAGGGGAATGAAGGGACCTGCTATGCCGAACCGCCACAACGTCGAGAGAGATACAAAGACCGACGCGAAGCTGGAAACCAAGATAGAAGCGCTTGAGGAAAAAGAGGCGCGAACCCAAACGGTGTTGAAGAAAAAGATTCCCTTGATCCTAAAGGTGTTCGCCATCCTGTGCATTGTCGGCGGCGTGGCTGTGCTTCCTATGATGGCTTTCGTCATCGTAGTCATGGTATTCGCTCTGCAAGATGGCAGCTTCGCTGGCGACTCTACTGCCACCGTAGTGCTGCTTTTCGTGGAACTTGCCCTTCTCGCCGTGCTTGCCGTGGCATTTGTTGTTTTTGGCATTCGCTTGCTGCGCGACAAACGACGCAATGCAGCCCAGATGGCAGAAGTGCTCACCGGTCTGCTCGTGGCCGCCATCCTTGTGGACATCATGCTGTTCGGGCTGGACGAAACGCTTATTTTCTACGCCGTGCTCATGGTGTTCCTCGTTGCGCTGACCAGCTACCTCGACCCGTCGCTCGCCGAGGAACGCGAATTGCAGCGCAAGCTGCGCGACATGGAAACGCGCGAGGACGCCAAAGAAGGAACGCTCGGGCGCGACGAGACGGGCAAAGGGTTCATCGCCCTGAACTTCTTCAACCTGTTCTGGATATTTGTCGTATGCTGCGTGCTGGGCCTGATCATCGAGACGGTGTATCATTTCGCCGCGGTGAACCCTGGTCACTACCAAGACCGTGCCGGCATGCTGTACGGGCCGTTCTCCCCCATTTACGGCTTCGGCGCAGTGCTCATGACCATGGCATTGAATCGCTTCCACAAGAAAAACTTCATCGTCATCTTCTTGGTAAGCGCTGCGATCGGCGGCATCTTCGAATACCTGACCAGCTGGTTCATGCAGTACTCCTTCGGTATCGTGGCGTGGGACTATACCGGCACCTGGCTCTCTATCGACGGACGCACCAACGGCATGTTCATGATCATGTGGGGCTTCTTGGGGCTTGCCTGGATCAAGCTGCTGCTGCCTCAGATGCTCAAGCTGGTGAACCTGATTCCTTGGAATTGGCGCTATGCTGTGACGTCGGTGTGTGCGATACTCATGATTGCGAACGGCGCTATGACCCTCGTCGCCCTGGACTGCTGGTACGGGCGCATGGCCGGCAAAGCGCCCGATAGCGCCATCGACCAGTTCTGCGCGGAGCACTACAACAACGAGTTCATGCAAGAACGCTTCCAAAGCATGAGCATCGACCCCGAGAAGGCAACCCGCGCGAACTGACGC
>NZ_JAVWUP010000120.1:0-7969 GCF_036667095.1 Gordonibacter sp.
TCTGGCTCTGGCTCTGGCTCTGGCTCTGGCTCTGGCTCTGGCTCTGGCTCTGGCTCTGGCTCTGGCTCTGGCTCTGGCTCTGGCTCTGGCTCTGGCTCTGGCTCGAATTCTTCAACGGGAGTCTCGCTCGGCGCAAAAGCCTCAACAGCGACCGAGGTCGTCAGCACGATAGGCAGTTCGGTCGTCGAGCGGAACATCGATGTGGGCGAAGGTTCTTGCGGCTCGAAGACATCCTCTTCATCGGCCTGCTCGCCCCATGAAACAGGATCTTCGGCAGGCTCGCAGGACACGGTGCCGGTCGTTTGCACTGCAGCGAGCGCCGCCTCGGCGAAACCGCCTTCGATTATCTCCATGCCAGAAGCCATCATACGATTTTCGGGAGGCTCGGGATCGATGCCCAAACGCGTCGCGAGGGAAATATTCGTCTGCGCGATAGCCGCAAGCTCGGCACCGAGCGCAACGGTCGTCGGACCGTCTTGGCCGATCTGGAGCTGCCGGCCGATATCCATCACGCGCCCCCAGGAGAACGCATCAAGATCCTCTTTCAAGGAGGACACTTTATCCGCTTCGCGCACGATGCGCTTTTCCGCACTGTTTCCGAACACGATCAAGCCTCTCTACGCCGCCATAGGGCATTTTCGCAGCATCTGCCCAGTATAGCACCCGACTTTGGAGAACAAGGCCGACCCCCGGGAGCCTAACCTGATCGGTTGAAGGATATCCCGTACGGCAATCAGTAGATAACACGCCAGAACACGAGCCCTTGGGCCGGAGCATTTTCGCCCGCCGCCTGGCGATCGCGAGCCTCCAGCACCTCGGGCACCCAGGCCGTGTCGCGCTGGCCCTTTCCCACCATCACCAAGGTGCCCACCATCGTGCGTACCATGGAATGGAGGAAGGCGTTGCCCACCACCTTGATGGTCAGCAGATTCTCGCCCATGACGGTTTCGGGATGAAACGATATCTCGCGCACGTTACGGCACGTGGGCTTGCCCTCAGCCGACGCAGCCATGCAGAAGCTTTTGAAGTCGTGCTCGCCTAGCAGGCACTGCGCACCCATCTCCATAGCGGACACGTTCAGGCCGCCGGGGACGAACCACGAGAAGTCTTTCATGAAGATAGGGCTGGTACCGTCCACGCACAGATGGTAATGGTACTCGCGCGCCTGCGCATCGAAACGAGCAGAGAAGCCATAGCGCTTAGGCTCAATCTCACGCACGGTGATAGCGTCGTTCGTAAGCGCGTTCAACGATCGGCGCAAACTTGGAAGAGAACGACCGGCAAGGTCGCGTTCGTCGATATCGAAGCTGACCACCTGGCCGAGAGCGTGCACTCCCGCATCGGTACGTCCGGCGCAGGCCATCTCCACCGGGCGCTTGAACAGCAACTCAAGCGCCGACTCGACGTCGCCTTGCACCGTCAGCTGGCCTGGCTGCCGGGCAAAGCCCGAAAACGGAGCGCCGTTGTAGGACAGGGTGAGCGCGAGCGTGTGCTCGCGCGCAGGATGCTCGGCAGAAGCGTCTGCAGGCACGCCGGTATGTTGAGTAGTCTGGATCATAATGCGCCCTATCATAAACGAAAGCGGCCGCACTGCGTAGCGCGGCCGCTCGATTTCCCGCTTCCGTTTGCCAAACCGTTACGCCGACTTGCTCCAGACCGGTCGTCCGAACAGGTCCTGTATCTCAGCAAGCATCACCGAGCTGCGGGCATCCACGGTTACGGGCAGTTCGGCGCGGAACTTGCGGCCGTCCGACTGGCTCACGAACAGCACGACGCCGTCGCGTCCCGGATACGACTTCAAAATGCGGTTCAGCCGCTGCGAGGTGGCCTGGTCGAAGTCGGCCGACGACACTCTCAGCTCCAAGTGCGCCGAGCGCGCGTCAGATTCGGACAGCTCGATGGTCTTCATCTCGAACGCCATGATCTGGTTGCCCCGATCGCTGTGCTCGAACTTACCCTTCACCTTAACGATAGCGTCTTCCTGGATGGATTCGGCGTTCTCCTCGTACTTGAAGCAGATGCACTCGACATGGCCCGTCGTGTCCTCAAGCGAGAACGTGGCCATCTTCTTGCCCTTTTTCGTCAGCTTCGTCACCACATTGGACACCATGCCCACGAACGTGGCAGAGGCGATCTCCTTCGTGCGATCGGCCAAGTCGCCCAACTGGAACTTCGTCATGCGCGCAATGGTGCCCTCGTAGGGACGCAGCGGATGGTCCGAGACGTAGATCTTCATGATCTCCTTCTCGGAGGCCAACAGCTCGCGCTTGGGCCACTCTATGCCGTCCGGAGGCGGCACCGTATCCTCGAAACCTGAATCGGGATCATCGGCGAACAGGTCGAACATGCTCACCTGGCCCGAATCGCGGTCCTTCTGGCGCTTGGACGCCCCTTCGAGCAACGGCGTCTCGTCCACGAAGTACATGAGCTGCTTGCGCGTGTAGCCCGTCGAATCGAACGCCCCACCCTTGATGAGGGCCTCGAGCGTCTTGCGGTTGTAGCACTTCGAATCCACGCGGTTCACGAAGTCGTGCAGCGAGGTATACGGCCCGTTGGCCTCGCGCTCGGCAATGATCTCGTCGGCCACGTTCTTGCCCACGCCGCGCACGCCCACCAAGCCGAAGCGAACGCCTTCCTCGACCGGGGTGAACTCGGCGTTGGACGAGTTGATGTCGGGCGGCAGCACCGGCGTGCCGTTATGATTGCAGCTGGCGATGTAGCGGATCAGGCGGTCGGTGTTGCCCATGTAGGACGACAGCACGGCAGCCATGAAATCGTTGGGATAATGCGCCTTCATGTACGCCGTGCGCATGACCAGGATGGCATACGCAGCCGAGTGCGATTTGTTGAACGCGTACTTGGCGAACTTCTCCGCGTCGTCCCAAATCTGCTTGGCGATATCCAGCGAGAAGCCGTTCTCCACCGCGCCGTTGTTCCAGTCCTCCTGGAGCTGGCGCATGATGTCGAGTTTCTTCTTGCCCATGGCCTTGCGCAGCTTGTCGGCCTTGCCAGCCGAGAAGCCGCTCATGGCCATGGATATCTGCATGATCTGCTCTTGGTAGACCATCGTGCCGTACGTTTCCTCCAAGATGGACCGGAGGCGCTCGTCGTAGTAGTGGATGGCGGTCTTGCCGCTTGCCACGCGCACGTAGTCGTCCACCATGCCGGACTCGAGCGGGCCCGGACGGTTGAGCGCGATAGAGGCGACGACGTCGGAGAAGCGCTTAGGAGGAAGACGCGCGAACAGGCTCACGTACAGCGCGCCCTCCACCTGGAACAGGCCGTCCATATTGCCTGACTGCATGAGCACGAACGACTTCTCGTCGTCGATGGGTATGTCCTCGGGAACCACCTTCGTGCCGAAACGCGTCTCGACGTTGCGGCAGGCACGCGACAGCACGCCCAGCGTGCGCAGGCCCAAGAAGTCCATCTTCAGCAAGCCCAAGTCTGGCGTGTAATGGCCGTCGTACTGGGTGATGATGCCGCCGCCCTTGGTGTCGCGCTTCATGGGCACGTGGTCGCTCATGGGATCGCGGCAGATGATGGTGGCGCAGGCGTGCACGCCCTCGCCGCGCACATGCCCCTCAATGGACTTGGCGGCATCGATGACGGCCTTCACGTCCTCTTCGTGCGCGTAGGCCTTCTTGAGGTCGGGATTGGTGGCGAGCGCCTTGTCGATGGTGATGCCCAGCTCGTCGCCGATCATCTTCGTGATCTTGTCGCCCACGTTGTAGGGGTAGTCCAGCACGCGCGCCGCATCGCGCACGGCGTTTTTGGCCTGCAGCTTGCCGAACGTAATAACGCCGGACACGTGGTCCTCGCCGTACACTTCCTTGATGTGCTCGATGACCTCGCCGCGCCGCTCGTCCTCGAAGTCGACGTCGATATCGGGCATCTCCACGCGCTCAGGCGACAAGAAGCGCTCGAACAGCAGACCATTGGACAGCGGGTCCAAGTCCGTGATGCCCATGGCGTACGCCACGATGGCGCCTGCGGCCGAACCGCGGCCCGGCCCGACGCCGATACCCTGACTGCGCGCCCACTCGATATATTCCTGCACGATGAGGAAGTAAGCGGGAAAGCCCTGCTGGATGACGACGCCGGCCTCGTAGTCGGCGCGCTCCTGCGCCTCCTGCGGAATCGGATCGCCATAGCGCTTGACCAGGCCTTCCTGGATGCGCTTGCGAAAGTAGCTGTCCTCCGTCTCGCCCTCCGGCAAGGGGAAACGCGGCAGGATGGAGTCGCGTTCCAGCACCACGTCGACCTTCGCGGCAAGCTCCACCGTATTGTCGCAGGCTTCGGGGAAGTCGCGCATAGCCTCGCGCATCTCCTCCTCGGTCTTCATGTAGAACTGGTCGTTCTCGAACTTCATGCGTTTGGCATCGTTCATAGCCGAACCCGTGCCAATGCACAGCATGATGTCCTGAGCGCGCGCGTGATCCCTCGTAAGGTAGTGGAAGTCGTTCGTGGCGATGGTCTTGAGCCCCGCTGTCTGCGCCACCTTGGTCAGCTGGTGGTTCAGCTCCACCTGCGTCAGGCCCGCATCGGTCATGATGCCCTGGTTTTGCAGCTCGATATAGAAGTCGCCCGGATCAAAGCAGCTGGCGAACTTGTGCGCCCACTCTACGGCGTCGTCGAACTGACGATTGTCCAGCAGTTTCGGGATGATGCCGGCAATACAGGCCGACGAGCCGATGATGCCCTTGCCGTACTTCTGCAGCATGGAGAACGTCGTGCGCGGCTTGTAGTAGAAGTTGTCCACATGCGACTCGCTTACCAGGCGTACGAGGTTGTGATAGCCCTCGTTGGTCTTCGACAGCAGCAGCATATGGTACAGCTTCGGCTTGACGTCGCGCCGTAGCTCCTCGTCGATGGTGAAGTACACCTCGCAGCCGAAAATGGGCTTCACGCGCACACCCGTCTCCTTCTCCACCGCATCGCAAGCATCGCTCAATTCCGGCACACCCGACATGACGCCATGATCGGAAATAGCCACGGCCGGCATGCCCAGCTCAGCCGCGCGCTTCACCATGTCGTACACATGCGTTGCGCCGTCAAGCAGGGAATATTCGGTGTGGTTGTGCAGGTGGACGAATGCCATATCTTGTGCCTCGAATCAGGTATGAATGCGCTTGCTGGTGTCCTCGTTATCATACCAGCAAGCGCTACGGCGAGAGGGGAACAAAAAATGGAGAACCGGTTGATTTTGGCCAGAGCCTCATAGACTGAAGGTCGCTTCCGTCGTGAGGGTCCTCGGTGCTGCCGGTCAGGTTCGCGCTACCGGCGAAGCGGCGCCTTGGAGCAGTTGCGTTCAGAAGGCTGGATTATGAAAGGTACTGCCTGACACCTTCTCCTGACGCCCTCCTTTACCCGCATGATACTAGTTATGTACATTTGTCCATAAGTTCTCTCTTTTCTCTCATTAATGTACTAATGTACAGATAGTGGCCTACACTGTTCTTCAGCATCCAGAAAGCAACGAGAGACGAGAGCGAGGCGAAATCATGGAACATGCCGCAAGCAACACCACGGCAGTGAACCTCTCGAAGGGACGGCGCTGGGCATCGCTTGTCGTGCTGGCCGGCAGCTTGCTGGTCATCACGATGGACATGACCATACTGAACGTGGCGCTGCCGCAGATCACCGCGGAGCTGAAACCCACCGGCGAGCAGCTGCTGTGGATGGTGGACGTGTACTCGCTTGCCCTGGCAGGCCTGCTCGTTACCATGAGCTCGCTCGGAGACCGCTTCGGGCGTAAGAAGATGCTGGTCATAGGCTATTTGATCTTCGGCATCGGATCGGTCAGCGCATTTTTTGCGAACTCCCCCGAGTTCGTCATCGCACTGCGCGCGCTGCTGGGCGTCGGAGGCGCCATGATCATGCCCACGACGCTCTCCCTGCTGCGAAGCGTGTTCCCTGATCCAAAGGAGCGGGCAACAGCTATTTCCGTATGGGCAGCCATCTCCGCCATCGGCGCGGCCATCGGTCCTTTGGTGGGCGGCTTTTTGCTGGAGCACTTCTCGTGGCATGCGGCGTTTTTGGTGAACGTACCCATCATGGTGTTCGCCGTGTTGGGCTCGGCATTCGTGCTGCCCGAGGTGAAGGTGAAGAACCCGGGACCTTGGGACTTCGTGGGCGCAGCGCTGTCCATCGGAGGCATGGTACTGGTTCCTTGGGCCATCAAGCGGTTCGCGCAGGAGATGACGTTCAGCGACCCCACCGCCATCGGGGCGATAGTGGCTGGCGTCGTGTTGCTGGTCCTATTCATTCGCCGTTGCCTGAGGCGGCCCGACCCGCTGCTGGACATCAGCCTATTCAAACTGCGGCCGTTCGCCGGAGGCATCATCGCGGCACTTGGCGCCCTGTTCGGCCTGGCCGCCATGATGCTGCTGCTGGCCCAGTGGATGCAGCTCGTCCATAACTTCTCGCCCATGGAGACGGGCGTGCGCATGCTGCCGTTCGCCGTGATGGGACTGATGTCCTCGCTGGCCGCACCGTGGCTTGCCCGCAAGATAGGCACGCGTACCACCATCGCCCTCGGCCTGCTCGTAGCAGCTGCGGGAATGGCGGTCGTGTGGTTCAACCGGGACCATCTAGACTTCTCCCACGTATTTGCATGCATGGTGCTGATCGGGCTGTCGCAGGGTTCCTTCACCGTAGCCTCAGCCATGATCATGTCCACCACACCGCCCGAGAAGGCGGGCAATGCCGCCGCCATCGAGGAGACCTCCTATGAACTGGGCAACCTGCTGGGCGTGGCTATCGTCGGCAGTTTGGCGGCACTGGCCTACAAGATCGGGTTCGACGCGAACGCAGCCGCAGGGTTGCCGGCCGAGCTCGCCTCGACGGCACGCGAGTCGCTGGGCGCTGCGTTGGAGATCGCGAACCAAGCGGGCTTGCCGGAGATGGCGCAGCAGGCGACCCTCGCGTTCAACGCGTCGCTGGCAGACGCAAGCGCGATAGGAGCCGTAGTACTGGCCCTCGCAGCCGTCGCCGTATTCTTTGTCATCCCCAAGAACACGGACATCGACAAGCAGGCGCACTGAGGCGAAGGGCGCTCCTGCGCTTGGCGAACGGGAGAGCCGATTGCCCCTTCCCAAGCGTCAAGCCGTGCCCTATGAGAAAACGACTACAATAGGATGAGTAGGCAGAATAGCTCCGACCGTAACGATTCCAGCCGCAAAACAAGGGGAAGGAAACCGGCATGACCGAGTATCGCATGCGCTATGCCGAACGCGAATTGTCCGCAAAGGATGCATGGAGCATCTTCGAGGCCGCTGAATACTGCGTCGCTTCCACGGTGGATGCCGACGGCATGCCCTATGGCGTGCCGATCTCCTTCGTAGTGATGGACGGCAAGCTGTACTTTCACACCACGAACATCGCCGGGCACAAGTTGGACAACTTTGCCCATGATGCACGTATCTGCGTGACCGCCGCGGTAGACGTGGAAGCTTGTTTCGAGAACGACTTCATGACCAGCCGTTACGGCTCAGCCATGGCGTTCGGGCGTATTCGGCGCGTCGAGGACAGCGTGGAAGTGCGCCATGCACTCGTGGCCCTCTGCATGAAGTACCTGCCGGACTACCAGCATGAGATCGGCAATGCCATAGCCAAGGACCTCGCCGAAACCGCCGTCTGGGCTGTAGAAGCCGACCTTGTCACTGGCAAAGCCGCGCACAGGCTGAGCAAGTAGAGGCTAATCCAGGCAGAACAGCTCCTCCACTGCCACGCCCAACTCACGTGCAAGGCGCATGGCCAGCGCCAACGTAGGATCGTACTTGTCGTTTTCAATGGCGATAATGGTCTGGCGACTCACTCCGCAACGGGTTGCCAGATCTTCCTGCCTGAGGCCGCCCCGAGAAGAAGCCCAGCGCTTCACTGACGCCAGCCAAGCGCAAAAAAGAGAAGAAAGGCCCGTTATGCAAAAGTTCATCGCAGAAGATTCGTTTTGGGAGCTGTTCCCCAA
>NZ_JAVWUP010000121.1:0-907 GCF_036667095.1 Gordonibacter sp.
TGCCCTCGAAGGGCTGGATGGACGAGCCTGTGGAGCTCAAGGCCGGCATGTTCTGCTACGGCGTGAAGCCCGACAAGCTCGAAACCGTCGGCATGCCGAACCCGCATGCGTGGTCGCCTACCGACGAGGATTGGAACCTTCCCGAGAACTGGAAGGCGATCATCCTCAACGGCATGCAGGACCTCCTGGGAAAGTACCGCTCGTTCAAGCTGTTCATGGACGTGTGCGTGCGCTGCGGAGCCTGCGCCGACAAGTGCCACTTCTATATGGGATCGGGCGATCCTAAGAACATGCCGGTGGTGCGCGCCGAGCTGCTGCGCTCGGTGTACCGCCGCTACTTCACCGCGTCGGGCAAGATGTTCGGCGCTTTGGTGGGCGCGCGCGATTTAACCGAGGACGTGCTGAAGGAGTGGTGGTACTACTTCTACCAATGCACGGAATGCCGTCGCTGCTCGGCGTTCTGCCCCTACGGCATCGACCAAGCCGAGATCACCATGATGGGGCGCGAACTGCTCAACCTGGTGGGCCTCAACACCGAGTGGATAGCCGGGCCGGTGGCCAACTGCTACATGAAGGGCAACCACGTCGGCCTTGAGCCGCAGGCCATCATGGGCAACGTCGAGTTCCTCATGGACGACTTGGAAACAATCACGGGCAAGCATATCGAGCCCTCGTTCAACCGCAAGGGTGCCGAGATCCTCGTGGTGGTTCCCTCGGGTGATCTGTATGCCGAGCCCGGTACGTTCACGTTCATGGGCTACATCATAATGCTCGAGCAACTCGGCGTCGACTACACGCTTTCCACGTACGCCTCGGAGGGCGGCAACTTCGGCTTCTTCACCACCAACGAGATGGCTAAGCGCCTCAATGCCAAGATGTACGCCGAGGCGGAGCGCTTGGGTGTCAA
>NZ_JAVWUP010000121.1:917-1292 GCF_036667095.1 Gordonibacter sp.
GCGAATGCGGCCATATGTGGCGCGTGGTGAACCAGTACATGGGAACATGGAACGAACCAGCCGATTTCCTGGAGCAGCCCGTCTCGCCCGTCACGGGAACCGTTTTCGAGAACGCCGCCTCCACAAAGATGGTGCACATCGCCGAGTTCACGGCCGACCTGCTGTACCACGACAAGCTGAAGCTCGATAAGAGCCGCAACGACCATTTGACGGTGACGTTCCACGACTCGTGCAACACGGCGCGAGGTATGGGCATCCTGGAGGAGCCGCGCTACATCATCAACAAGGTGTGCAACAACTTCTACGAGATGCCCGAGGACACCATCCGCGAGAAGACGCTATGCTGCGGAGCCGGCGCGGGTCTGAACGCCGGCG
>NZ_JAVWUP010000121.1:1302-3809 GCF_036667095.1 Gordonibacter sp.
GTGCCGAGGCGGTGCGCTCGGTGCGGGATCGCTACGGCGTGAACACGCTTGCCAACATCTGCGCCATCGACCGCGTTACCTTGCCGCCCCTCATGGACTACTGGGTTCCCGGCACACGCGTGACCGGCGTGCATGAGTTGGTGGGCAACGCGTTGGTCATGGACGGTGAGACCGAGCGCACGTTGGATCTTCGGCTCGAAGAGCTGCCCAGCGTGGTCGCTCGAAAGGCGGCCGAAGCTGCTGCGGACGCGAAGGCTGAGTTTGCGGGGGAGGGGGCGACCGATGGGCGCTAAAGGAAAGATCGTGCTGTTCCTGGTTGTGATCTGCATCATTTTGCTGATCCCCTTTGCGGCGAACGCTGGCACGAAGACGGAGGGCGCCGTCGTGAGCCTCGACACGCCCACGATCAACGCCCTGTCGGATAAGGGGTGCATCGAGGACGCCGAGTACATGCGGGGTCACCACATGGTGATGCTGGAACAGTGGCGCGACGACGTGGTGCGGGAGGGCGACTGCACGTATACGAGCTCATCCGGGCAGACGTATGAGAAGAGTTTGGAGCGCACCTGCTTCTCCTGCCATTCCAATCCCGACGAGTTCTGCAGCAGCTGCCATGACTATGCGGGGGTGGCGCCGTACTGTGGGGACTGCCACGCCATGACCGATGCCGAGCTGCAGGCGGGGAGGTAGGCGGACGTGACGATTGCGAAGAAGGGGCTGGTTCCGGTTATGGAAAGACGAGACTTCGTCAAGGCGGGGGCGGCGCTATGTACTCTCGGCCTGACGTCGCTGACCGGTTGCGCGACGCAGGAGACCTCTGCCGCGCAGATCGTCTCCGAGGTAAGTTCGAGCGGCGGCAAGAAGCAGCTGGGCTTGGTCGTGAACGTGTCGAAGCTCAACGAGCTCGGCGTGATGGACAAAATCGCCTCTGTATGCCATACGGCCCACAACGTTCCCGATGTCGGGGACGCGAAGACCGCGATCAAGTGGATTCGCCCCGCAAGCTTCGAGCAGGCGTTCGAGGACCTTGATAACGCCTACATGAGCGATGAGGTGAGAGAGCTTGAGTATCCGGTGCTGTGCAACCACTGCGAGGAGCCTCCCTGCGTGCGCGTGTGTCCTACGAAGGCCACGTTCAAGCGCTCGGATGGCATCGTGAGCATGGATTACCATCGCTGCATCGGCTGCCGCTTCTGCGTATCGGCGTGCCCTTACGGCGCGCGTAGCCTGAATTTCAGCGATCCTCGCAAGCACTTGAGCAAAGTGGATCCAACCTACCCCACGCGCAGCAAGGGCGTGGTAGAAAAGTGCATGTTCTGCTCCGAGCGCATCGACAAAGGGGAGCTTCCCCTGTGCGTCGAGGCTTCCAAGGGCGCCATCGTGTTCGGCGACTTGACCGACGAGGCTTCCGTCGTGCGCCGCGCTCTGGCGAACGCGTTCTCTATCAGGCGCAGAGTCGAGATAGGCACCGGTCCGAACATCTACTACCTCTTTGAAGGCGGTGAGTGATTTGCTGGAGAGGATATTCCATGGCTCCAAGCTGTACTGGGCCTGGATGGCCTTGCTTTTGCTGGTGATCTGCGTCGGCATCGCCGCATACGTCAACCAGTTCGTCAACGGCTTGGAACTGACCGGCATGAGCCAGGATGTCAGCTGGGGCCTCTACATCGCTCAGTTCGCTTTCTTCGTAGGCGTTGCGGCATCGGGCGTAATGGTGGCCATTCCGCTGTACCTGCACAATTTCAAGGTGTTTGGGAAAGTCGTCATTCTCGGCGAGTTCATGGCCGTCGCGGCCGTGCTGGTGGCACTGCTGTTCGTCATCGTCGACCTCGGGTATCCCACGCGCGTCTTCAACGTGATCCTGTTCCCCACGCCGAACTCCATCCTGTTCTGGGATATGGTGGTGCTTTCCTCGTACCTGATCGTCAACATCCTCATCGGTTGGGCGGCCATCGGCGCCGAGCGTAAAGGCATCGAGCCCGCCAAATGGGTCCACGTGTTGGCTCTCGTTGCCATTCCCCTTGCGGTGAGTATCCATACGGTGACGGCGTTCATCTTCGCGGGAATGCCGGGCAAGGCCTATTGGCTCACGGCCATCTTGGCCGCGCGCTTCCTGGCGTCGGCTTTCGCAGCCGGCCCGGCGCTGCTTATCATCATCTGCCTCATCATGCGCAAGCTCACGACGTTCAAGGTGGCGGATCGCGCCATCGACGCGCTTGCAAAGATTGTGTGCTACGCCATTATCGCGAACGTGTTCTTCTTCCTGCTGGAGGTTTACACGGCTTTCTACAGCAACATTCCGGGGCACATGGCTGCGCTCGAGTACCTGTTCGTCGGCCTCGAGGGCTCGTCGTCGCTGGTGCCGTTCATGTGGGCGGCGGCGGTGCTCGCCTTCTTGGGGATACTGTTCCTCGTCGTGCCCAAGCTGCGAAAGAATCGCAAGACACTGGTGGTTGCCCTGGTGGCCGTATTTTTGGCCTGCTGGCTGGACAAGGGCTTGGGGCTGG
>NZ_JAVWUP010000121.1:3819-5373 GCF_036667095.1 Gordonibacter sp.
CCCAACTCGTTCGGCCAGGTGGTGGAGTACACACCAGCGCTCAACGAGGTGCTGGTTATCTTGGGCGTGTACGCCATAGGGCTGCTTGTGCTCACCGCTCTGTTCAAGATCGTGGTGGACGTGCGTGCGAGCGTCGATCAGGGTACCCCTGCACCTGAGCAGAATCCGTGGATCGGGGCGCCTGGCGCATAGGTTCTACCGTGTTTTCTCGTCGCAAACAGTGCGGCAGAATATAAAGGATGTAGGTCCATTTTTCGTTGAAAGGAGTTCGGAAATGGCAGAACTGCAAGTGGGGGATCGCGTGCTTGAGTTGGACGAGGACGGCTTTCTGGAGGATGCTTCCCAGTGGGACGAGGAAGTGGCTGCTGCGCTCGCCGAGACGGAGGAGGTGGAATTGACCGAGGCCCATTGGGCGGTCATCAACTACCTGCGCACGTATTATGCTGACTTCGGTGTGGCGCCCATGGTGCGCAAGATGCTCAAGGACACCGGGCTGTCGAACGGCGAGATGTACGAGCTGTTCCCTAGTGGTCCGGGCAAGGGCGCCTGCAAAATCGCCGGTTTGCTCAAGCCTACCGGCTGCGTTTAGGCTGCAGCGACCGGGCGCTCGGGTGTGCGAAGTGACTGATCGGCGACATAGTATTCAACCTTGCTCGGGCGGCTCTGCCGTGGAGCGCGCATGTGCGCTTCCTCGCGTGATGATCGCTGCGCCCCACGGTAGAAGCGGCAAGACGGTTGTCGTTGTGGGCCTGTTGCGCGCGTTGAGAAACCGCGGGGTCGAGGTGCAGCCCTTCAAGAAAGGGCCGGACTACATCGACCCCGGCTGGCACAGTGTGGCCGCAGGCAGGTGCAGCCGCAACCTAGACTGCTTCTTCATGGATGCAGGTGCCATCCGCTCGGTGTTGGTTGGTGCGTCGGCGGGTGCTCAGATTGCCCTGGGAGAGGGGGCTATGGGGCTGTTTGACGGTTCCGACCTTGCAGGCAGTAGTTCCTCTGCGGAAGCGGCGAAACAGACTGCCACGCCGGTCATCCTGGTACTCGACGTCACCCGTATGACGCGGACGGCGGCAGCTTTGGTGCGAGGGTGCATGGATTTCGATCCCGACGTGAATGTTGTCGGGGTTATTCTGAACCGCGTGCATGGGACCAGGCATGAGGCCCGCTTGCGCGAGGCCATCGAACATTACTGCGGCATTCCTGTCGTGGGAATCATTCCCGAAGACGAGCGTCTGTGTCTCGGCGATCGGCATTTGGGTCTTGTTTCGAGCGCCGAGGTGGAAACGGCTGACTCGTTCGTCGAGAGCGTGGCATCCGTTATCGAAGAGCACGTCGACCTCGACGTGCTCTTGCAGCTGGCGGCTTCGGCACCTGCGTTGGAGCATACCGCTCCGCTGTTCCCGAGCGTGGGCGCTCCGTCGCGCGAGAGCGTGGAGCGCGTGAAGATTGCCGTCGTGCGCGACGAGGCGTTCAACTTCTACTACGAAGAGAACCTGCAGGCTCTTGAGCAGGCAGGAGCTCGACTGGAATACGTCGACAGCCTGGCGGATCCGGCGT
>NZ_JAVWUP010000121.1:5430-7922 GCF_036667095.1 Gordonibacter sp.
CTATATCGGCGGAGGATTTCCCGAGGTGTTCGCGCGCGAGCTGCAGGCGAACGCGTCCTTTCGTGAGAGCGTTCGGTCGGGTATAGAGAACGGCATGGCCGGGTGGGCGGAATGCGGCGGGCTGATGTACTTGGCTCGAACGCTGCGAACTGGCGGTTCCTCGTTCGATATGGCGGGGGTGTTCGCCTTCGACGTCCAGATGGAGGCCGAACGGCAAGGGCATGGATATGTGGTTGCCACAACGTGCGCCAACCACCCGTGGCTTTCGGCGGGCATCGTGCTCAAAGGACACGAGCACCATTATTCCCATGTGGTTGATGCGGCCGACGATTTGACGTTCTCGCTCGTCGACCGACGAGGATGCGGCATCGTCGACAAGCGAGACGGCGTGTGCCGCAATCGCTGCGTTGCAGGATACGTTCACGTGAATGCTCTTGCATCGCCCCAATGGGCCCCCGGCTTCGTCGCCGCAGCGCGCGCCTATGAGACGCGGGGGACGGGTTAACGACTCATAAGAGGGGCCCGCAGCGCCGGGAGGGGTAGCGCTACGGGCCGAATACGAGCGGTTTAGATCTCGGTGTTCACGGTTTCGGCCATGAGGTAGCCGTAGTTCATGGCGGCGTCGAAGCCCATGGCGTAGGGACGGCCGTCCTTCTCCTCGATGGAGCCGCACACGTCACCTGCGGCGTACAGTCCGGGCACAGCGGTGCCGGCCTCAGTTTGTACGTGCCCCGCCGTGTCGATGGCCAGGCCGCCGGTGGTCAGGTAGAACGTGGGGATGCAGGTAACCACCCAGATGCCGTCGTGTGTGTCGAGGTAGGGCAGCTTCTTGCGCTTGAACTCGTCCTCTTCGCCGGCCAGCGCGTGCGCGTTGTGCGTTTCGAGGGTCGCAGCCAAATCGGTCAGCCCCAGCGCCTCGGCGGCGGCTTCCACGGAGTCGTAGTGCACCATGTCGCCGCGGTGCTCGAGGCACTTGTAGGTGTCCATGGCGTACAGCTCGTTCTTGTTCGTGGTGATGCGACCTGATTCGTCGGTGATGTAGAAGAACGTGCCACCGTTGGCCTCGTCCTTCAGCGCGCGGCCCAGCATGCCGTGGTTATCGGACATGAGATTGCCGAACTGCTTGCCCGACGCGTTTACGATGATGCCCGGCGTGGTCTGGTACAGGAAGGCGATCTCGAAGTTTGATCCGGCCTGGTTCGTGGTGGACAGGAAGGCTCCCAGCTCGCGATCCATGCACTCCACGGTGCCGCCGGCCTTCAATCCCAACTCGATGCCCTCGCCGGTGGAGCCGGGAGCGCAGTTGAACTTGTACTCGCCGTACTCGGGATAGTACTTCTTGATCATGTCCTGGTTCGCGGCGAATCCGCCTGACGTGAGGCATACGGCCTTGGCGGTGACGGTCCAGGTGGAGCCGTCCTTACCTTCGGCCTTCAAACCGGTTACGCGTCCGTCGGCACCCTGCACGAGCTCGGTTACCTTTGTCGCGTATATGATCTTTCCGCCCAGCGCGCCAACGCGGTCGACCAGAAAGTCCTTCGCGTAGCCGCAGCCGCCCATGTAGCAGCCCGGCGCCAGGTACGGCGTCACGCCGTAGGCTTTGTTCACGCCCAGGCTGTAGAACCCGATGCCGATGCCGTGCATCCAATCCACCAGCTGGCCGGAGTTGTCGTACATGGCTGTTTGGTAGGGCATGGCGCCGCCGAAGCGGTCGTTGGCTGGGTTGAGGTACTTCTTCATAATGCCTAGCATGCCCTGCTTGTTGTACATGGGGTTCTCGTTCGCGCGGCCCAGTGCGTAGTTCGTCTGCAGCTGCGACTCGGCAGCAGCGACGCCCGAGTACGTCATGGGCATGGAGCCACCGGCGAAGTCTTGCTTTTCGAACAGAACGACCGTCTTGCCGGCTTCCAGCAGGCGTGTTGCCGCCACGAGGCCCGCGGTTCCGGCGCCCATGAACGCCACGTCCACGTCAGTGGTCTGCGCGGTGCCGCCGCTGGGAGCAACCGCCCCTTTGCGGAAGTCCTTGGGATTGCCGCCCGCGTTGGTGATGGCGTCGGCCACGGCGGACTGCACGGCCATCGAGGTGGTGGTGGCGCCGGTGACCACGTCGACGTCTAGGTTCTTTGCCTCAAGAATCTTGGCGGCCATCATGGGTGCGGCGGTCGACCCGATGCCAATGGTGTCATCGCAGCGCAGCACGCTGACACTGGCGATATCGCCGCCGGCTATGACAACCTGCGCAATCAGATTGTCGTCGTGACCCATGGCCGTGCCGACCCACTTGCCGTCAGTGAAGCTGTCGGGGATACGCTTCTTCTCCGTCTGGGCATCCTTTGCGTTGCTGCTCGCCTGCTTCGGTGCGGCGCATCCTGCCAGACCACCAAGTGCGGCAACGCCGCCGAGTGCAAGCGATCCCCTGAGAAAGTCTCTACGATTGAGCTCCATGATACTGTTTCCTCCTCGATCGGTCGGCGAAGCCCCGTTGTCGTTTC
>NZ_JAVWUP010000122.1:0-7843 GCF_036667095.1 Gordonibacter sp.
GCCATTCGCCGAGAGGGTTACGAATTTAAAGAAAGTAACACCATTGCGCAGGCTCCTGTGCTAAAGTGTGTTACGCAATTTAAAAGCGTAACACCGCACCGAGCTCGACGAGGTGTGGTCGGACACAGGAGGAGCAACGGGCATGGGTACTTTGACGCGACGCGATTTTGCGAAACTGACGGGTGCGACGGCGGCAACGCTGTCGTTGGGCGGACTTTTGGCGGGCTGCGCAAACGGCGAGGAGAAGCAGGCTTCCGACGGCAAGGCGACGGGCGGACAGGCGGAAACGCCCTCCCAGGTTGTCGTGTCCATGACGGCGGGCTCCGAGCCGGCCGGCGGCTTCGACCCGATGGTATCGTGGGGTTGCGGCGAGCATGTGCACGAGCCGCTCATCCAGTCTACGCTCATCACGACCACGACCGAGCTTGAATTCGCAAACGACCTCGCTACGTCTTACGAGTGCTCCGAAGACGGCATGGCCTGGACGTTTTCCCTCCGCAATGATGCCAAGTTCAGCGACGGCACGCCGCTTACGGCACGCGACGTGGCCTTCACCATCAACGGCATCCTGAACTCCGAGGCATCCGAGTGCGATATGTCCATGGTTAAAGAAGCGGTGGCCAAAGACGACGCTACCGTGGTGGTGAGTATGACCAAGCCGTTCAATGCGCTGCTGTACACGCTTGCCGTGGTAGGTATCGTTCCCGAGCATGCCTACGACGACAAGTATGGCGACAGCCCCATCGGCTCAGGCCGCTACCTGCTGGAGCAGTGGGATAAAGGACAGCAGGTCATCCTCAAGGCCAATCCCGATTATTACGGCGAGGCACCGAAGATCGAGCGCGTCGTCGTGGTGTTCATGGGCGAGGACGCCTCTCTTGCGGCGGCGCAGTCCGGCCAGGTTGACGTGGCCTACACCTCTGCGACGTTCGCCGATAAACAGCCGGGAGGCTACGATCTGTTGAACTGTAAGTCCGTCGATTCGCGTGGCATTTCGCTGCCGACGGTCCCCGCAGGAGGCACAAAGACCGACGAAAAGGGCGAAGCGGCTGCCGGCAATAATGTCACGTGCGACCTTGCCGTGCGGCGCGCTATTAACTACGGCGTCGACCGCGAAGAAATGATCAAGAACGTGATGAACGGCTACGGCACGATCGCCTACAGCGTGGGCGACGGCATGCCCTGGTCCTCGCCCGACATGAAGTGCACCACCGATGTGGAGAAGGCCAAGAAACTGCTCGACGAGGGCGGCTGGGCGGCAGGTGCGGACGGCATCCGCGAAAAGAACGGTACGCGCGCCGCCTTCAATCTGTACTACTCTGCGGGCGATACCGTGCGCCAGGGCATTGCCGAAGACTTCTCCAACCAGATGAAGACTCTCGGCATCGAGGTAACCATCAAGGGTGCCAGCTGGGACGACCTGTATCCGCATCAGTTCACCGACCCGGTCGTGTGGGGTTGGGGCACGAATGCTCCCACCGAGATATACAACCTGTTCTACTCCAAGGGCACGGGCAACTACGCAAGCTACGAGAGCGCGACAACCGATGCGTACCTGGACGAGGCGCTGGCCCAGCCGAAGGTCGAGGATTCGTTTGCGCTGTGGCAGAAGGCGCAGTGGGATGGCACGTCCGGCATCGCGCCGCAGGGTGACGCACCCTGGGTGTGGTTCGCGAACATCGACCATTTGTATTTCGCCAAGGAGAGCCTGAAGGTTGCCGAGCAGAAGCCGCATCCGCATGGCCACGGCTGGTCGCTCGTGAATAACGTCGACCAGTGGGCTTGGGTGTAGGGTTTTTGTTATCGATGCGGCTTGGCGGGCGGGTTTGGGGCGTTGCGTGAGGCGGGGATTCTGCTACAGTTATTCGGCCATGCTGAATCGGGTGTGAAGCGTAGGGAAACGTGTGGGTAACTTTATTGTTCGGAACATAGTCAAGTTCGTTTTGCTCATGGTTGCCGTGAGTTTGGTGACGTTCGTGCTGGTGAGCATGTCCCCTGTCGATCCGGTTCAGGCGAACGTGGGGCAGACGGCCTATATCAACATGAGCGAGGCGAAGCGGGCGCAGTTGGCCGAATACTGGGGCGCGAACACACCTTTGTGGGAGCGCTATGCGAACTGGTTCGGTGGCTTGCTGCACGGGGACCTAGGCATGTCGCTGCGCTACAATGCGCCGGTGATCGACGTCATTGCCACGCGGGCGGTGAATTCGCTGGCGCTCATGGCCACGGCCTGGGTGGCGAGCGGGGTGCTGGGTTTCGGGCTGGGCATCTTGGCGGGAGCGAATCGCGGCAAGCTGGTGGACCGTATCGTGAAGGGCTACTGCTTCCTTTTGGCATCCGTGCCCACGTTTTGGCTGGGCTTGCTGTTCCTCATCGTATTCTCGGTTGGCTTAAGGTGGTTTCCGTTCGGGTTCTCGGTGCCCATCGGGGTGGCAGCTTCCGAGGTGACCTTCGTTGATGCGCTGCATCATCTGGCGCTGCCGGCGTTGACCCTGTCGGTGGTGGGCGTGGCGAACATCGCACTGCACACGCGCGAGAAGACCGTCGACGTGCTGGAAAGCGATTACGTGCGCTTCGCACGCACGCGGGGGCTCTCCACCTGGGGCGCGTTGCGCCGTCACGGGCTGCGCAATCTCGCACTGCCGGCGCTCACGTTGCAGTTTGCGGCCATCTCCGAGATATTCGGCGGGTCGGTGCTGGTGGAGCAGGTGTTCTCGTACCCGGGGCTGGGGCAGGCGGCGGTGACGGCCGGCCTTGGCGGCGACGTGGCACTGCTTGCGGGCATCGCCTTGTTCTCGGCGGCGTTCGTATTCGGCGGCAACCTGATAGCCAACGTGCTGTACGGCGTGGTTGATCCTCGCATGCGCAAGGGGGTGGATCATGCTTGAAAGTCGTAAGGAGACCTGCGAGACCGCAGCTGGGGCCGACAGCGTCCAGTCGCTCAAACAGTCCTCGCCGCTTCGCGGGTTTGCGGCGCCGCGAAGCAAAGCTGAGCACGTCCCCGAAGGGGAAACTCGCTTGGTGGACGCCGTCGGCCCCGGCTGCTCTAAGGTTGCTGAGCTTCCGCTGCTGCATGCTCCCCGGGCTGCTCGGATGGGGAATAGGAAGTTGACGCTGGTGGCGTTTGTGGTGGCGCTTGGTGCGCTTGCTGCGGTGGTGGTGGCGGGCGTAGTGGCAACGGGCGGGGCCACGGCTACCGACTTCGCTGCAAAGAATCTAGCTCCCAGCCTGGCACATCCGTTCGGCACGGATTGGATGGGGCGCGACATGCTGTTGCGCACGCTCTCGGGGCTGTCTACGAGCGTGCTCGTGGGTCTTTTGGCAGCGGGCGTGTCGTCGGTCATCGCGCTGGTGCTGGGTGCGGCTGCGGCGCTGGGTGGCAAGAAGGTCGACGCGGCGGTTACGTGGCTCATCGACCTCATGATGGGTGTTCCGCATATCGTGCTGCTCATCCTCATCTCGTTCGCCTTGGGGAAGGGGTTTTGGGGCGTGACTATCGGCGTGGCGGTGACGCATTGGCCGAGCCTTGCTCGCGTCGTACGCGCCGAGATACTGCAATGCAAGCAGTCCACGTTCGTGGCGGCAGCGCGCAAGTTGGGCAAGAGCCCGGTGAGCATTGCGCTCACGCATATGGTGCCCTATGTGTTGCCCCAGTTCATCGTAGGAGTGATCCTGTTGTTCCCGCATGCCATCCTGCATGAGGCTGCCGTCACGTTCCTTGGCTTCGGCTTGCCGCCGGAGCAGCCTGCCATCGGCGTGATACTCAGCGAATCGATGGCGTATTTATCCGCCGGTATGTGGTGGCTTGCGGTGTTCCCCGGCCTCGCCCTGATAGCCACGGTGCTCTTGTTCGACGTGGCAGGCTCCAACCTGCGCAAGCTCGTCGACCCGCACAGCTCGCAGGAATAGGGGGCTGAAATGGGCGAAAGATTGAGGCGCGAGGAAACGACCGAGGGGCGCGTGGAGGAACTCGATGCCTTAGAGGCGGCCTTGTTTGGCGAAGGTGATGCGGCGGCCGCTGCGCGTCATGAGGCAACGCTGCATGAAGACGCGCAGGTACACCACCATCACAAGCACGCGCCGGTGTCGCATCACGCGCACGGCCACCATCTGCTGCAGGTGGAAGACCTGAGCGTGACCTTCCGCATGTACGACGAGGATGCCCCTTTCTTCCGCGCGAAGCAGCGCGAGGTGGAGGTGCTGCACGGTTTGAGCATCTCGGTGCATGCGGGCGAGATCGTGGCTGTGGTGGGCGCATCGGGGTCGGGCAAGACGCTTCTGGCCGATGCCGTCATGGGGCTGTTCGAGCCGAACGCCACCGTGCGCGGGCGCATCTGGTTCGACGGCGAGCTCCAAGACGCTGCCTCGCTTGCGCGCGTGCGCGGCAACGGCGTGTCGCTCGTGCCGCAGAGCGTGAACCATTTGGACCCGCTCATGAAGGTGGGCCGTCAGGTGGAGGGCTTCGCACGGGACGGTGCTACCCGCGCGCGCCGTCGCAAACGGCGTCAGGAGCTGTTCGCGCGCTACGGCTTGTCGGAGGACGCGGCGAGCCTCTATCCCTTCGAGCTGTCGGGCGGCATGGCACGCCGGGTGCTTTTATGCTGCGCGCTCATGGACGACCCGCGTGTCATCGTGGCCGACGAGCCCACGCCGGGGCTCGACCTCGACCTGGCGTTGTCGGCCCTGGCGGATTTTCGCGACTTCGCCGATGCAGGTGGCGGTGTGCTGCTCATCACGCACGACATCGAGCTGGCCCTGCGCGTGGCCGATCGCGTGGCGGTGTTCAAAGACGGTACCGTGGTGGAGGAAACGGCCGTAGCCAACTTCGCCTCACCCGACCTGTTGGACGATCCGTTCTCGCGAGCGCTTTGGCATGCGTTGCCGGAGCATGACTTTCAACCGGCGGATCCACGGGGAGGCGGCGGCGCGGATAAGAAGGGGGACACACATGCTTGAGGCTCGGGGCATTTCCTTCGGGTACGGAAGCGGTCGGCCACTGTATGAGGGCTTCGACTTGGTGGTAGACTCCCACGAGCGGGTGGCCCTCAGCGCCCCTTCGGGGTTCGGCAAGACGACGCTATGCCGACTGCTTGCCGGCTACGAGCAGCCGCATGCGGGAAGCATTCTCGTGGACGGACGTCCGTTGCCGAAGCGCGGCGCGTGCCCCGTGCAGATGATCTGGCAGCATCCCGAGGGTGCCGTCGATCCGCGCCTGCGTATGGAGCAGACGCTCGCCGAGGCGGGGGGTGCACCGGATGAGCTGCTCGATGCGCTAGGTATCCAAGACCGCTGGCTTTCCCGTTATCCCCACGAGCTCTCGGGCGGCGAATTGCAGCGCTTCTGCATTGCGCGCGCCTTTGCCGTGCAGCCCCGCTACCTCATAGCCGACGAGGTGTCCACCATGCTCGATGCCGTGACCCAGGCCCAGATCTGGCGCTTCCTCGTATCCGAGACCGAGGCGCGCGGCATGGGCCTCGTGTTCGTGTCCCATTCCCCCGCACTCACCGAGCGCGTTGCCACGCGTATGGTGAGTCTAGCCAACAATGATCTGGCTGAAGAGCGATCCGGAGTCGTGCGTTAATGGAGTGGCTTTTCGACTTATCAAAAGCGCCGTAAAATCCTTTTCAGCATCACTAGTCTCCTTTGCACGACGCGCAGAACTTTTAACCCATAATATTGCACGATGCGCAGAACTTCAGGCAACGAAAATTGCACGACGCGCAGTTTTCGGGTGCGTGTCAGAGATCGAGACTGTCCGGGTTCAACAGGAATTCTTTCAGGCCGATGGTTACCACGCCGTTCTCGTCGCGGCTGAGTTTGACGTTGCTGCCGACTACGATGATCTTTTTGAATGAGTCTCCGACTGCCAGCAGAGGCCTTTCCTCTTGTGCTCGTTTTTCAGCATCAGGCAGGGCGAAGGCAGATTGAAGGTAATAGCGCCGACTTCCCTGGTTTGCTACGAAGTCGATCTCAACGCGTTTTCGCTGCCCGCCTTTGGTTATATCCACTATGCCAACGTCTACCTGGAACCCGCGGACAATAAGTTCATTGAATAGGATATTTTCCAGAATATGAGTTTCTTCTTGCTGTCGGAAATTCAGGCAGGCATTGCGTAGGCCGATATCCTCGAAATAATACTTCAGTGGAGTGCTAATGTGCTTGCGCCCCTTGACGTCATAGCGCTTGGAAGGGGTGATAATGAACGCCTCTTCGAGGTAGCCGAGGTACTTTTTGATAGTCGGGGCCGATATATCGACCTTTTTCACGGTTTTAGAGGTATTTTCCAGCTTCTGGGGGTTGGTGAGGGATCCTATCGCCGATGCTACTATGTCGACAAGATCGGATAGTTCGCCGTCGTTTCTCACCTTGTTGCGCTCGATAATGTCGCGCAGATAGGTTTCGGTGAACATCCTTTGCAGGTATGCAGCTTTGTCGTTGTCGGCCTTAAGCAACGCGACATAGGGCAGGCCGCCGTAGGTTGCGTAGTTATTCCAGTCGTCGTCCCAGTTTTCGTTGATTGCGGCATGGTATTCGGCGAAGCTGAGTGGATGTACGCGAACCTCGTCGCCCCGTCCTCGGAATTCGGTGATGATGTCGGTAGAGAGGAATTTTGAGTTGCTACCGGTAACGTAGGTATCCAAATTCTCGATGTGTAAAAATCCGTTCAGCACGTCTTCGAACTCGGGCATCATCTGTACCTCGTCGAGCAAAACATAGTGCTGGTCTTCTCCGATACGGGATCTGACGAACTCGTCACAGGCATCGGGATTTCGAAGCGCCTTGTTCTGGCGGTCGTCAAGTTGGATTTGAATGATCCGGTCTTCCGGCACTCCACTGCTTAGCAAATGCTGTTTGAAAAGGGTGAAGAGTAAATAGGATTTCCCGCACCGGCGGATGCCGGTGACTATCTTGACCAGTCCATTGTGTTTCCGATCGATCAGCTTCTGCAGATAGCCGCTCCGCGCTATGACCATCTTCGCCTCCATTTTAGAAAACTGTCATGAAGGTATATTTTCTAAAATAAGATTACGAGTCTCGTTGATCTGGTTGATGGCGGCCGAGTCACTCTGCTTTGCCATAGTATGGCTTTCGATCGGCGGGCTCGCAGTGGCGACCCGACGGTGTCTGGTCGTTTAAGCAGTCCATCGACAAGAGAAATGATGGCGGATGGGCTGGTGCCGGCAATGTGATAAGGTGCAGTTGAGAAGTCAGCAAAGAAAGGTTTTGAAGCGCAAGGGTGAGGCCATTCCCGTTTCCGCACAGTAGGTGAGGCGGGGATCCAGCAACTTTCCGTAAAGGCACCCATCCGCAGATTTTCCTTTGAATGGGTGCCTTTGTGTGGGCTTTAGTCGTTTGTGCGCTTAGGCGTGTGGGTGACTAAACGCGATTATTCAGCGATGAGAGAGCGGGCGGCAATGCGGCCAAACGACGTGCATTCCGCGACGTTACCTGCGCCATTGTATTTGTGTCCCCAAACCGATCCGAATTCGCCTGCGGAATACAGGCCCTTGATGGGCACTCCGTCGGGGTCGAGTATTTCCGCTTTGGGGGAGCGCACGGGTCCTCCGTCGGTGTTGAGCAGGGCGGGAGCGCATCGCATCGCGTAGAAAGGCGGCTCCAAGATTTTTTGCATCGTGTCTGCGGGGCGGAAAAACGCGACATCCTCGCCGTTGTCACAAAAGCCGTTCCACGTTTCCACGGTTTTCTGTAGTTCGTCAACAGGGACATCAATCTGGGCTGCGAGGTCTTGCAGCGTTGCGGCCGTGTAGGCCCATCCGTCCGCGACGGGATCGGTGGAAATGTCAGCGGGGAAGGCTCCGTCGACAAGACCCTTCGCATCGAA
>NZ_JAVWUP010000123.1:0-7730 GCF_036667095.1 Gordonibacter sp.
ACGCTGTCTTATCTGCTAGAGCCCCTGCACCTGCTCGAGCATCTCGCGGGCGTGGGCAAGCGACGTTTCGGTAGCGTCTCCGGAAAGCATGCGGGCTATCTCGGGCGGCCGCTCGTCATCGGCGAGCCGGCGCAAGTCAGTCTCGGGCATGCCACCCTCGCCCTCAGCCTTGCGCACCGCATAGTGAGCCTCGCCGCGCACCGCCACCTGGGCCAGGTGCGTCACCACGATAACTTGGTGCGTGCGCGCAAGATCGACAAGCACGTCGGCCAGCGCCACGGCAGTCGAGCCGCCCACACCGGCATCGACCTCGTCGAACACAAGCGTATCGACCTCGTCGGTACCGCCCAGCACCACCTTGATAGCCAGCATCACGCGGCTGACCTCGCCACCCGACGCAATGCGGGCAAGCGGGCGCGCCTGCATGCCCGCACCCGGACGAAACAGAAACTCCACCGTCGAGGGGCCCGACTTCGTCCAAGCGGCACGATCGAGCGGAGCCAGATCGCACACCAGCTCGGCACCGCCCATCTCCAAGCGTCCCATCTGCACTGTCACCGCACTTGAGAAGCGAGGTGCCGCCTTAGTGCGGACGGCGTCGAGGGTCTGGGCGGCTGTGGCAAGCTCCGACTCGGCCGCATCGAGGGCCGCCTGCGCAGCGCGTTCGCGCTCGGCAGCATCGTCAACGAGCGACACCAGGTCGGCTGCCTTGGCGCGGGCAGCAAGCACATCTTCGATGCGCGGGCCGTAGGTGCGCAGCAAGCCCTGAAGCGCCGCCATGCGCTCCTGCTGCCACGCCAGCGTCTCAGGATCGAACTCCACGCCGTCGCGGTAGTCGCGCGCCTCGCGGGCAATGTCTTCCAGGACGTAGCCCGTCTCGCGCAGCGCATCGGCGTACTCGCCCAGCTTGGCGTCGTAGCAAGAAGCACCGTCCAATACGGATATGGCGCTGTTCAGCGCATCGAGGGAGCCGTCCTCTCCCGCAAGCGCCTCATGCGCCGCATTCGCCGCCACCGCCAGGGCCTCGGCATGCTCCACGCGGGCCAAATCGGCTGAAAGCTCGTCGTATTCCCCCTCGCGCGGATCGACCGCATCGATGCGCTGCAGCACGAACCGCGCCTCGTTGAGCTTCGCAGACGATGCGGCGCCTGCATCGCGCACTCGGGCAAGCTCGGCCGCGGCAGCCGTTGCCTGCGCAAATACCTGCTCGTAGGTGGCGCGCGCAGCAGCAACGTCCTCCCCCGCCCAAGCATCCAGCATGCACACATGCGCCGACGGCTTCATGAGCCGCTGGTGCTCGTGCTGCCCGCAGAGGTCGATGGTCGGCGCCACCAAGCGGGCCAGCTCCCCAACGCTCACCATGCGCCCGTCAACAGACGCGCGCGAGCGCCCGTCGGCCGTCACCCGCCGCGAAACCACGATCTCGGCATCGGGACCGGGCACGGGCGAAGCGACAGAACCGCCCCCCGCACCGCCCGCTTCCCCGTCCGGGACCGCAACTTCAACCTCCGGCACCGCCATGCCGAAGAGACGACCCGACACCTCGAGCGCATCCTCGCCGTCGCGCACAGCCTCTTTGTCGGCACGAGCACCCATGAGCAGCCTCAATGCCGAGAGCAGTGCCGTCTTGCCCGCCCCTGTCTCGCCGGTGAGCACCGTCAGGCCGCGCGCGGGCAGCAGCGCCGCCCGGCGAATCAGCGCTAGGTTCTCAACCTGAATCTCATCGATCATCGCGCACCTCTCCTGTCGCCCTTGTGGCGCTATCGTTCCACCGAAGTATACCAAGACGCGCCGCCGATGCGCCGTCTTCGATCAATCATCTTGCACAGCGCACAGACCCGACAGGAATCCAGCAGACTTCTGGCAAAAAGCTAGCACAGCTGCTGCGGGCACTTGGCAAAAAACTTGCAAAACCCGGCAAAAACCCATCGAGAATCTAACACTTTATAGGTATTGAACTGGGAAAATAGTACTTCATACCAAACAAGCAAGATGCTACAATAACCCCGTCGGCGATGCTCGTTTGAACCTGGGCGGCGCTTCCGAAAGGAGGTGTTTGCCATGGACGTCTTATTCGCGTGTGCAGCGTTTTGCACGATAGGATCGTTCGTCATAGACATACTTTGTCTTGTGATAGGGAGAGTGTCCGTTAAGCGTAAAAAGGGCCGGTAGTTCACAGCTACCGGCCCCAGCTACCGCGTCGCCCGTTCCGCACCTTGGAACTACGGGCATCGCTGACATTGCCAGTGTAGCACGGATGAGCCTGCTGCGTAAGAGGCCTCCCAACCCCTCGGCACACGGCAACCCCTCGACATAACCTATCGACAAGGGACCCACCCCTCCACGGGCCACGGTACCCACCCTCGCCTCAGGCTCCGCCGCATCACCGAGCATCCTGCGCGAGATGAAGGATGCCGGTACAAAAGCAGGCATCGCACAGAAGCTTTCTGCGGAGTAGGTATTCCGGGGGGCTTTGCCGCAAGCTTGCGCAACGCGGCTTCGCCTACAGGGCGAACCGATCTCGCGCAGCAGGAACCTCCGCTTGGCCGGCAGCTTCGGACGCGCGTTGCTTCTGGCGTCGGTCCATGAGGTAGATCACGCAATCGGTACGATTGCGGGCACGTAGCAGCTCGATCTGGCGGTCGAACGTGCGCTCGTCGATGAAGCCGGCTTCGGAAAGCGCCGCCACCATCGCACGATCGCCGTCGCGGGCAATGCGCTCCTGGGCTTCCCGCTCGTGGCTGCGCAAGTAGGCCACCAGCACTTCGCGCACCCGACTGGACAGCCGGTAGGGAACGGCCAGGCGATGCAAGACGGCACCCAGTTTGTCAGGCAGGTTCTTACCCGAGCAAAGCAGCTCGTCGTAGCGGGAAAAATCGAACGGCATGCCGTCCTCGGTAGCCTCGTCGCGAAAGCAGCTAAGCAGCTGGTCGGCCGACACGTGCACGATCGAGCCCGTGCGCTCCAATCGGCACACCGCGTACTCGAAGCTGCCCTCCCCGACAACGCGCACGCTGGCAGGAACCGAGACAGGCGCCTCGAGCATGCGCGAGCAGAAGCAGTGGGCCCCGATGCGCTGCAGACCCTCGGACAACACGAGGCGCCTCGTTCCCCGGCAGAAGTTGTCGCGCTCGATGGTGCGCACGCAGACGGGCACGACGAGCGTAGCGGGTGCGTAGGGCAGCGCGCGCACGCCGATGCGGACGAGCGGGTGCCCTTCAACCTCATGCGGCAGCGCCAGCGTCTCTGGCGAGGCGACCGTCTCTTCTCGACGGGATAGCGACACCCCCGCCTCCAGCCCCCGCAAGGCAGCAGCCCGCAAGGCAGCCTCCTGCGCAAAGCGCCGTGACACCGAGGCGGGCGGGGGCGGTCCAGCAACCAGCACAGCACCCTCATCGTCGAAGTCGTACCAGCAGCCATCCTGCTCCACCGCGCCCGCGCCCGCCAGGCGCACCCCGCGCGCCGCCAGAGGCCGCCGCGCGGGAGTATCGTCCGGGCACCGCCACACCGCATCGTCCCATGCTTTCGCATCGACACGCACCAGCGAAGAAGAGCAGTTCACCACCGAAGGCGGCTCGCAGCCCAGGGCAAATGCCGCGTCGGTCACACACTCAATGCCGGCGGGCAAGTCAACCCGCTCCCCGTAAGGGGAGGCAAGGAACAACAGGCGCCTGCCTCCGTCGTCGAACAGACTGCCCTCGCGAGCCTCGTAGAGCCCGTTGCCCGGCTCCACCGAGAACGCGCGGTGCGCCAAACGAGGTGACACCCCAGCCACATCGCACGGCTGCTTGCCCAGCGTGCGCACGTTGCGCCCCAGGTGGATGCGTTGTGCGGAAAGCAGCGAGAACGCATCTTCCGCAATACTGGTGACCGTATCGGGAACCACCAGCAGCCGCACCCCTACACCCTGCACCAGTCGCCGCGCAAAGGCTTCGGCCGCAATACGCACCACAGGGATGCCGTCTACGAAAGCGGGCAGCGCCACGACCAGCCCGTCGGCGCTCCCGCATGCCTGGGAGAGCAGACGCAGGTCGAACAAAGTGAGGGCGTAGCCGTCGGGGTCCTGGCGCACTCCTAGGGCGTCGCGCAGGTGCACAGCGCCGCGAACCGGCACATCATGCTCGGATACATCACCTCGCTTTTGCACTGCTTGGCGAATAAGCTTCTCGCGGGCCTCATCCGTAATACCCATGCCGAGCGAGCCCACTACCAGCAGATCGCCGTCGGTACCGAACGGCAGGCCTGCCTCATCGGCCACGCCACGCTCGTCGGCGGCGGCGCCTTCGAGCGCATCCTTGGCAGCGGTTGCGACAGATCCGCCCCGTGACGCCCAAGCATCGAAGGCGGGCAACTGCGGCGACCACACTTCGCCCTCGACCGCCTGGGCCGCACGGATCACGCGGGCCTCGCTTGCCTCCATCCGTGGCCCATTTTTGATCACATGCTCAATGATGTTTTCGACAGGAGTGTCGTCACAACGAAATACCAGCGCATTAGCCTCCATAGGTTTTGTGCCTCCTGTCAAAACATATCATCAAGCACCTGGTTAACCCTTTTCCCTCATGCTACACTGCCCGTAACGGCAAAGGCAAGCACCGGGGCGAAAACGAACGCCTTCCCCACCTCCGCGCACCGGTAGCGCACCCTTCAAAGGAGCTGATATGGCCGACGAAGCCGTCGAGCCGCTTGCCCGGCAAGCCCTCGACCTTGCGAAAAACACGCTGCTCGTGAACCTGCGCTTCATGAACGCCGCATTCGCGCGTCTTCGTCCCCTGCCCGCACCCGGCACCGCGCTCGCCTGCGACGGCACCTTCTTGCGCTACGACCCCCTAACCCTTGCACGCTCCTACGCAACCGATGCCGCGTCCGTTGCGCGCGCCTACCTGCACGTCGTGCTACACAACGTGTTTCTGCACCTCTACCCGAGCGAGCGCGTCGATGAGCTTCGCTGGGATGCCGCCTGTGACCTCGTGGCAGAGCACGTCATAGCCGAGCTTGACCTTACGGTAACCCGCACGGCCCGCGACGGGGCGCAGCGACCGGCACTCGCGCTCCTCGATGCCGCGCTTCCCCTCGTCACCGCCGAGACCGTCTACCGCTACCTGCGCGAGGAGATGCCCGACGATGCGGAAGTCGCCCGGCTGCGCGAGCCGTTCTACGTGGATGACCATGCGCCCTGGCACCGCATGGCCGCGATCGCAGCCGAACAGGCGCGCACCGGGGAATCGGCACGGCGCCCGGAAGAGCCGCACGCGCAGGCGCCCGCACCCGCCGTCGGCCCCGGCAACGACGGCACCGATATCGACCTGCCGCCCGAAGCCGACGGCGCGCAGCGCAGCCACGCCTCGAAGCGCGGCATGGCGCCCGACGACATCGCGCAGAAACAGGCGCCGAAAAACGCCGCGCCAACCGCAGGCAAGCGCTTCGCCGATACCGTGAACCTAGACCGCTCGCGCGAGCAGTGGAAGAACGCCGCCCTAGAAACCGGCATCCAACTGGACTCCTACGTGCAGCTTTGGGGCACGAAGGGCGCGAACCTGGCCATGAACCTGAAGGCCGTCACCCGCGAGAAGCAGGACTACCGCGCGTTCCTGCGCAAGTTCGCCCGCATCGGCGAGCACATCCGCGTGAATGACGACGAGTTCGACTACGTGTACTACTGTTACGGCCTTGCGCGCTACGGCAACCTGCCGCTCATCGAGCCGCTCGAATACGCCGAGGAGAAACGCGTCCGCGACTTCGTCATAGCCATCGACACCTCGGCTTCCACGAAAGACGGCCTCGTGCGCCGCTTCATCGAGAAAACCTACGCCGTACTGGCCGATGAAACCAGTTTCTTCGCCGACATGAACGTGCTCATCGTGCAGTGCGATGCCGCCGTCACCCACGTGGCGCGCATAGCCAACCTGGGCGATTTGGACGACTACATGGAAAACGTCGAGATCGTCGGCTTGGGCGGCACCGACTTCCGCCCTGTGTTCGCCTTCGTGGACGACGCGCTGGACCGGGGCGACCTGCGCAACCTGGGAGGCCTCGTCTACTTCACCGACGGATTCGGCACCTATCCTGCCCGCAAGCCCGACTACGACACGGCGTTCGTCTTCGTGGACGATGCCTCGGCCGCCGCGGCCGCCGTGCCCACGTGGGCCATGAAAATCGCCCTCGGCGAAACCATCACGCTGGAAGACTGAAAGGAAGCTCGCTGTGAACATACGCGAAGCGAAAGACCAGATCAAAAATGCCATACGCGCCTATTTTTCGAAGGACGCGTTCGGGAACTACCGCCTGCCCACCTCGCGCCAGCGCCCGGTGTTCTTGCTGGGAGCACCCGGCATCGGCAAGACGGCCATCATGGAGCAGATCGCCCAGGAGCTCGAAGTGGGCTTCGTGTCGTACTCGATGACGCACCACACCCGGCAAAGCGCGCTCGGACTGCCCTTCATCGCCAAGAAAACCTACGACGGAGTGGAATACGACGTGTCGGAGTACACCATGAGCGAGATCATCGCTGCCGTGTACGACGCGATGGAGGCCACGGGGCACCGCGAGGGCATCTTGTTCTTGGACGAGATCAACTGCGTGTCGGAAACGCTCACACCCGCCATGCTGCAATTCTTGCAGTACAAGATGTTCGGGCGACATCGCGTGCCCGACGGGTGGATCGTGGTCACCGCAGGCAACCCGCCCGAGTACAACCGCACCGCACATGACTTCGACATGGCCACCTGGGACCGCCTGAAGCGCATCGACGTGGAACCCGACTTCGGCGCTTGGCGCGACTACGCCGTGTTGACCGGCGCGCACCCGGCCGTGCTCACCTACCTGGATATCGAGCGCGCGCATTTCTACAGCTTGGAAACCACCGTGGACGGCAAGTCGTTCGTCACCGCACGCGGCTGGGACGACCTCTCGTCCATGATCAAACTCTACGAGGAGCAGGAGCTGGCAGTGGACGAACTGCTGGTGGGCCAGTACGTGCAGGACGCGCAGATCGCAAAGCGGTTCAGCGTGTACTACGACCTGTTCTCGAAGTACCGCTCCGACTACCAGATCGACCGCATCCTCGCAGGCTCGGCCGACGAGAGCGTGCTGGAGCGGGCGCGTGGGGCCGCCTTCGACGAACGCGTGGCGCTCATGGGGCTGATCGTCGATGCGCTGGGCGGGCGCCTGCGTGAAGCCGTGCTCGAAGAGCGCGCCGTCGCGTTCGCGCACGGGCGCCTGGCGGTCATGCGCGATATGCTTTCTGCGAATGAGGCAGCCAGCGCGGACGATATCGATGCCGCCAACGCCCTGCCGCTGCTGCGCGCAGAGGCTTCCAACATCCAGCACCGCTTGGAAACGGAACGCAAGGCCAGCCTGCTGACAGACGAGAAGTACGTGGCCTACGAGCGCATGCTAGCGCTGCTCGATGCGGCCTTGCGCGCGGACGTTTCGGGCGACGTGCCCTTCGCCCGCGTCAAAGCATTGTTTGCGGAAACCGTCGAATCGCTTGACGCGCACACCGACGCTGCGGGCGCAGCCTTGGACAACGCCTTCCGCTTTACCGAGGAAGCCTTCGGCGAGGGCCAGGAGATGCTGCTGTTGGTGGGAGACCTGTCGGCCAACCGCTACGGCATGGCCTTCATCAACGACCACGGCTGCGAGCGCTATTTCGTCCACAACGAACGCCTGCTGTTCCAAGAACGCAGCGACGATCTGGCCGACCGTATCAACCGCCTCGATCGGGGAGA
>NZ_JAVWUP010000124.1:0-7511 GCF_036667095.1 Gordonibacter sp.
GGAGCGCGCACAATAAACCCAAACCGCCGAAGCGATTCTTAGAGCCGGTGGGAGTTCACGCTCCCTTCGGCTCGTCTAGCATTATACGCACATTCCATTCGTTCGCAAAGGTCTTTCAACCTATCCGAACAAGCCGATATCCTCATGGGCAAAACCGTCCGAGAAGCTCCTCACCACTCCTACCGATTCATATCGCGCTCGACCGCATCCCATTCGGCCAACGAGGCGGCATAGACTTCGCTGAGATAGTTCGTTGAGAAATAGTACACGTCGCCGTTGGAAGCCGTTGTCTGGCCGATGTCGGGGTACTCGCCCGATTCCCGCACCGTATCCCAAATGCGAGTCACCTCGCGGGCATCCATGCTGAACGGCTCGTTTTCCAAACTGGAGGCAGCAAGCGGACGTGGATAGACGCGCGAATCCTCACGCACGCAGTCCACGAACGTGACCGTCCGATTATCCTCGGCAGCCAGAAATGCCCAGTGCGCATAGGAATCGGTCATAACCGAGCGGTCGTAGAGGTAGTAGCTGTGCGCACCCACTAGCGCCACTACCTTCGCACAATCGATAGTACGCTCGATCGGCTCGGCATCCTCGTCGGGCACGAGCACGTACTCGCCTTCCAGCTCCACCAGCTTGAAGCCTTCCGGAATGTTCAGGTTGGCGAAGGGGTTGGCGGGGTCGAAGCAAGCGGAATCGCTGTTTTCCGCGCCAGACGAAACGGCGCAGTCGGTACCGCCTCCGGCCGCGGGAACTCTCTCGCTTTGCTCCAGCAGGAGAGAAGGGCTGTCACTTTCCCCCGTCGCAAAATCGTCGCCACCATCGTCTCGAAAAGAGTCAGAATCGAGCGCCTCTTCGCCCAAAGCCTCGCGCAGGGCGGCGGCATCGTCGTCCTTGCCCTTGCCCTCACCCTCCGCTTCGACGAGTTTTTTCTTGCCGAACTGGGGCACGCCCACCGCCCGTGTAGCGGTGCGGTACACGGGAGCCTCTGCGGCTTCCGTCTCGGCGTACGCCGCCTGCGCCTCCTCCAGGTACTCATAGACGAGCATTTCGAATTCCTCGGGGTCTAGGTGCTCGGGCACCAAGCCTCTAGCTTCCCAGCGCGTCGGCTGCACTAAGGCGCTGACAGCAGACTGCTGGCGCACATCGTCGAACACGTTTGCAAGCGCATTGTGCTCGGCTAACACGCGAGCCGCCATCGCCGCATCGTCAGAGGAGGTTGCGCCGCGCTCGTCGACCTCTTCGCCTGCCAAAACGCCTGCCGCTTCGGGGGAAACGGGCACGTACTCGGCGGCTCCCTCCGCCCCAACCGTCTCAGCCGGGGCGCCCTCGGCTCTGTCGCGCTCCCCACTCATGAGCGGCCTGCCTCGCGCAGGGAATCCACCAAAAGCTCGACGCGGGCATCGCGCAGCGAGCAGTGCTCGCACATGGCGCAGGGAATAGAGCACTCGTCGCAAGGCACCACGGCATCCAGGTCGGCCAAGGCCGCCCCCTGGCCGATAAAGTAGTCGCCCACCAGGGCACGCACGCCCTCAGCAGCAAAATACAGGGTATGCACCTTGTCCCACGGCACGCCGTCGACCGCGTCTCGCACCTCGTCGGGCCCGATCACCAGCGCCTCGGAGAGCGTCTTCCCCTCGATCATCGAGCATACCGCGCTGGCGCACGCCGTCATAGCAAGGCAGCCGCGCGTCTTGAAGCCCGCCCTCGTAAACGTCTCGGTTTCGGGGTCGATCACGGCGAACAGGCGAAGCGCCACCTCGCCGCGCTTGGACTTGCCCACCATGCTTTGAGCGTTGAAGCCTTCGGGTGCTCCGCTGTTCTCGAAGTTGGCCACGATAGCCAAAAGCGTGTCGGAATAGCCCGTCGTACCTATCTCGACCGCGGTTTGATACACGTCTGACGTGCGAATGACGGCTCGATCGTCCGGTTCGACGTAGACGTTCCTCGACTCTCCCATAGGTGCAAGCTCCTTGTCGTCTCGAGCGCAAAAGCGAGCAACTTCATGGCGAAGCCTCGCTGCAGCACAGGTTTCTCATGCTTTTATAATCGCCGAAACGCCGCCAGCCTCATCCCCTCTTTGAGGATAAAAACGCCGTTTCACCAAGCAACTACTCGGTTTCCCCTCTTTGATATGATTGCAAGGGTAAACGCAACACTTTTTGACTGCTTCCGCAGGAAAAGCCGCAACGTTGCGTTTAAACATGCAGTGTTGCGTTTAAATTTTCTATCAACCTTCCCCTCTTTCCCGAAACCGAAAGATACAAATCTGCCATCCTCGGTAGAAATTGATTACAATGGGTGGCATGCAAACGATGACACAGAAGATGAGCGACGTCCTGCGAACCCATATGCCACTGTGGCCCCTTATCGTAGGGCTTGCTTTCGGTCGCGCGGGCTTGATCGTCGCGAGCTATGGCAGCTATACCAGCACCGACGAGGGCATCTTTACCGACGGAGCCATGCTGGCCGCCCTTGCTGGTTTGGCCGTATGCCTCATTGCCCTCATCGCAAGCAAAGCAACCTTGAGCAAGCGCATCACGAACAACCTTATGCGCGTCTGCATCGTGTTGGAGATGCTCTGCCTGCTTGCCCTGGCCCTGTTGGAGCTTTTTCCCGATAGCCAAACCGTACTGCGCTTCACCCTCAGCGCACTCTGCACCTTCGTTTCGTCGGGTGCCATCTTCTACTGGCTGCGGCGCGCCCGCGGTACCGGCACGACAGCGGCGGCTATCCTGGTATTCATATCGCTTATCATCAGCGAAGTGGAGATCTACCTGTGCAGCCTCATGCCCATCGTGGTGGGGAACACGACTGCCGCCGTGCTGGTATTGGTGCAGTTCCCCTGCATGATCTGGGCACGCAAGAGAACGCAACCTTATGCCCTCGCGTCACCCACCCAAGCAAACGATTACTTCAGCTTCACGAAAACCATGATCCAAAGCAAGCAGTTCCTTGCAGCAACCGCCGTGGGCATCGGTTTCCTGTCCATCGTGATCGGGTTTCTGCGCGGCTACCCTACCGGCGAGGCTATCGCGTTCTCGCCAGCAACGCGGGCAGCCTATGCCCTGCTCACCGTTGGTATCTCCCTCGTCGTTGTCATCCTGGTACTGAAAGGGCGGCAGCGTGTGCTCACGGTAGGCGCTTTCTTGGTCATGGAGCTGCTGGCTTGCGCAGCACTGGTCGCCTACGCCGCTTTCCCCGATGCCCTGGACATCGGCGCGGTGTTCACCACGACCCTGAACGCCTTCATGGTGGCATTCACCTGGTACATCGTCATCGCGTTCATGAGCTTTGGCTGGCGCGACCCCTACTATTATGCCATCTCCGGCTGGCTGGTATGGCTCGGCTGCCGCGCCGTGGCACGCGTGGCGCTGCTCCAGGTGTACGGCCTCTCCATCAACGATTTGCTGGTCTGCGCGGTCATGGGCGCGTTGGTGGTGGTGTCGACGCAGGTCATCTTCGTGCAATTTCTCTCTATCGCCCGCCGCAGCGCCGAGGAGAAAGAGGAGCAGAGCCAGCAGCGCGAAAGCAAGCTGGCGAAGATCATGGGCTTGGACGAGCATGAGAATCTGTCCAGCGTGCGCCAAGCGTCCATGGAGCACAACGCCGAGGAAATGGGCAGGCAGTTCTTGTTGTCCGAACGCGAAATCGAAGTGCTGTCGCTGTATGCGCTGGGCTACACGCAAAAGCGCGTGGCGGAAGAGCTGTTCATCACGCAAGGCACCGCGCACGCCCACATCAAGCGCATCTACGCAAAAACCGGCTTGCATTCCCGCCAAGAAATCTTAGACTACCTACAGCAACATACATCGTAGAACGGGATGACGAGCGCATACCGCTGGTCCGCCAAAGCCAGCAAGGCTCATCCCCGTTCGGTAGAACGGGGACTAGAAATGCTTCATTTCGACAGCGATTACCTGGAGGGTGCCCATCCGGCCATCCTCGAGCGGCTTGCCGCCACGAATCTCGACCAGACCGCAGGCTACGGCACCGACGAGGTGTGTGCGGCGGCACGCAAGCGTATCCGCACTGCATGCGCTTGCCCCGATGCGGCCGTATACTTCCTCACCGGAGGCACTCAAGCCAACGCCATAGTGGCCGACCAGCTGCTCCGCCCTTGGGAGGGCGTCGTGTCGGCCGACACCGGGCACATCCACACCCATGAAGCCGGCGCATTAGAGGCTTTCGGGCACAAGGCGCTCCCCCTGCCGCACCAGCACGGCAAGCTGGTCGCTGCCGATGTGCGCGCCTACTGCGAAGCGTACTGGGGCGACGCGAACCACGAGCACGTCGTGGCACCGGGCGTCGTGTACATCTCGCATCCCACCGAGTACGGAACCATCTATTCCCTGGCGGAGCTGGAAGCGCTGGCCCAGGTGTGCCGCGACTTCGACATGCGCCTGTTCATGGACGGCGCACGCCTGGGCTACGGGCTGGCCGCCACCGGAGCGGATGTCACGCTGCCCGACATCGCACGGCTCTGCGATGCGTTCTACGTCGGTGGCACGAAGGTAGGTGCCCTGCTCGGCGAGGCCGTGGTGTTTACGCGCCCAGGGCTGGACGACCACTTCTTCACGAACATGAAGAAGCACGGCGGCTTGCTGGCAAAGGGCCGCATTCTGGGCCTGCAGTTCGACGTGCTGTTCGAAAGGGAGCAGAACACCGACGATGAGTCTTCGGGCGCAGAGACGGGCATCCGCTACACCAGCATCGCCCGCCACGCGGTCGATCTGGCGCAGCGCCTCGCGGAAGGCTTTCGCGCACAAGGATACGAGCTGGCCATGGACTCGCCCACAAATCAACAGTTCGTGATACTCGACGACGAAGCAAAGGAGCGCCTGTCCCAGCATGCGTCGTTCAGCTACTGGGAGCGCACCTTTGACGGACGCACCGTCGTGCGTTTCGCCACCAGCTGGGCCACGAAACCCGAGGCAGTAGACGAGCTGATCGCGCTGCTCTGACGCCAGGCGAACCACCGCATTTCCGCACAAGGGGCATCGAAAAACCCTGCGCAGCGCACAAGCCTATAAGAAAGCGAATATCGACGAGGGGAAGTCGATATTCGCTGCTCAGAATACTTGTTCAAATTTCAAAGCTTTCGATGCGGCCTCTTGCCTTAGGCGCGCATCGCGCATCCAAAGACCCTCGGCAGCAGCTGATCAGCGGTACGCGCTCATCAGCGCCTCGAACGCGGGCATCGATCCCCTGATAACGTCGGAGCTGACGCAATAGCTTACCCGCACCCAACCGCCCACGCCGAAGCTGTCGGAGGGCACCAGCAAAAGCTCTTGGGCCTTGGCACGGTCGCTGAACGCGCGCGCGTCCTCCTCGAGCGCTCGCACCCACAGGTAGAACGCCCCTTGCGGTTCTACGAACTCGTAGCCCAGCGCAGACAGACCCTCCGTAAGCAGCGCGCGATTGGCGGCATAAGGTGCCACGTTACTCGGAATATCAACGCAGCGCGCGATAGCACGCTGGAACAGCACCGGAGCGCAAATATAGCCCAAGGCCCGACCTGCCCCGTTCACGGCCGCGTACACCTCGGCCGCATCTTCCATAAGGTTCGACACGTATATATAGCCGATACGTTCTCCTGGCAGCGAGAACGACTTCGAGTATGAATAGCACACCAACGTGCGGGCGTATAGGTTCGGAACATACGGCACTTCGATGCCGTCGTAGACGATCTCACGATACGGCTCGTCGCTGATCAGGTAGAGGTTGCGCCCGAGCTCGGCTTCTTTAGCCGTCAGCAACTCGGCCAAACCGCGCAGGTTCTCTTCGCTGTATACCGCACCCACCGGGTTGTTCGGCGAGTTGATGATGACGGCACTGGTCTTCTGCGTGATGGCAGCAGCAAGCGCCTCGAGGTCGATCTGAAAATCGGGCACGTGAGCCGGCACTTCCACGCACGTGCAACGGGCAGATTCGATCCACACCTTGTACTCGGGGAAGTACGGCGAGATCACAACGACCTCGTCGCCTGGATCGGTAAGAGCGGCGATAGAGATGGCCAAAGAAGCAGCCGCTCCAACGGTCATGTAAATGCGGTCAGCCGTAGCCTGAATGCCGAAACGGCGGCTGATGCTGTCGGCGATGGTCGCCCGCACCCCCGGATCGCCTGCCGCAGGCGAATAGCCGTGCAGTGCGGTTGCAGGCTCTCCCATAAGATCAAGCACGGCCTGCGTGATGGCATCGGGAGTGGGAACACTGGGGTTGCCGATACTGAAGTCGAACACCTTGTCGTCACCGATTTCGGCCTTGCGTGCCATGCCGTACGCGAACAACTCGCGAATCGCCGAAGGCTCGTTGCCCAGCCCGAACATCCTCTCGTTCACCATCATCGCTCCTTGTCTCCTGCTTCGTCTTGAAAACAGCGTAGCACAACATTTTGCAGGAATTCGATCAACCCCCTGAGGTTTCGGTCAACCCTTTATTTATCAGTTTGGTATTCGTTTGCGCTCTAATTGCAATCAAGTTTGCAACAATTCGGTAAAATCTCTCGCAATATGAACCATGTTCATTTATAGTAGTCGTATTGCAAGGCGAAAAGACGTTCAACCGACTGCTGGTGCTTTTGCATACCTTTGGGCCAGCTCCACTCATCCAGGGAGATACACATGAAACAACTTATCAATACCGCGCTCGCCTATCTTATTGCGGGAGCAGTAGCTGGCGTGTTCTTCCGTGAGTTCACTAAGATCATGGGATTTGACGGCGTGTCCGCGCTCGGGTTCATGCACGCGCACCTGTTGGCGCTAGGTTTCTTGGTGTTCCTCATAGCAACGCTGTTCGCGCTCGCAGACGACTACACCGGAGATAAGCTGTTCAAGCCGTTCTACATCGTCTACAACGTCGGCCTGGTGGTTACCGTCGGCATGATGCTCGTACGCGGCGTGGCTCAGGTAACCAACACGTACCTGCCTCTGCCCGATGCGGCGCTGTCCGGCATCGCCGGCATCGGACACATCATGATCGGCGTAGGGCTGGTGCTGCTGGTGGTCATGTTCAAGCGCGTCGTAGACCGCAGGATCGCCGGAAACCGAGCGCAGGCCTAAGCGCACAACAGAACTCGCCGCATCAAGGCGGCGGAAAGTTCATCTTCTCCTCGTACCTGCCCTGCGGCCCGCGAAAGCGGGCCGCTTCCCTTGTTCCCCGCGCTCGATCCCAAACGCCTCTGCCCTAGGGGCAGACTTCAAACCTCACCTGAGGATAATAGGGCAACGAGCCTCGTCCAAAGGCTCCTTTCACCTGCAGATTCGCTTCACGCCTTAGCGCCCAAAAGCAAATTCAACTGCCTCTTCATCTTTTTTGCACGGCAAATGCACCTTGAGCCTCTCCTAGGGACAAGGTGTACGCTTGCTTTGGCCAGCATCTAACTAGGGGAAACGGATGGTGCAGCAGCACCCGTAATGCGTGGTGCCTCGGCCGAAAACCAAAAGAGAAACGACCAAGGAGGGAGAATAACATGGCTCGTAAAAAAGCCGGCATCGTCGTGGGTACGACGG
>NZ_JAVWUP010000125.1:0-7507 GCF_036667095.1 Gordonibacter sp.
ACAAAATTAGCACAGCAACCGAGAAGGTCAGGTCGAATGCTCGTTTCAAAAACCGATATGCGTGTCGCTCTTCATTAATACGACGAGCCGCCTCGACTACCTCAGGATCTGGCGGAGTTTCTCTAGCCGGCTCTCCGCTCACCTCATAAATAAAACCGCTGCGCACCGTTTTTTCGGGCGCAGCAGTGTCGCTATTTTAGCTCGACACTTGCGCGTCAACGTAATCACGCTGATCGGCTGTCCCGAAGGGTACTTTATCGAGCACGGCGAAATTGTCTTGAGGAGTGGTCATCGAATCTTAGCCAAGCCGAACTGTTGACGTAAATACGTAGGTCGTCTCCAAAAGCAATGTGCAAAATCGCCCCTGAAAAAAAATGCTTGCTGTTGTTATGTTCTCACTACATGCCATTACGTTTGCTTGCAATCTCTTCCCTTAGCTTGCCTGTAAGCAATCTCTTCCTTAACCCCAAAACCCTCAACCCCACCGTTCGCATCCAAGAGTCCCAACCCGCCATCATTTTCTGCCCTTACACAGCAGCCCTGCCCACTACATCCTCAATAGAGTAAGGCTTCGCTCCTTGCCCTGCGAGGGTAAGACAAAGCAATAATGATATTCGGTCTCTTACTCAAACAAAACGCGCACCCAGTGACGATCTCTTGTGCGCAAGATATGCAAACACAACTGACTTGCGAGTGAAACTTACCTAGAGATACAAAAAGACTCGCACAATAATTAAGTCGCGCAGCCCTTCCGTGCCCCTTAATAGCAATGGCGATAATTTCTCTTAAGAAAATACCGCGCAGCGATGCTGCGTTATGCATCATAAAACCTTTTGCATTATCGAGCTTTCCGACAGATGCAGAGCGGAATCGGGAACAAGGGTCAACAGGCGAGTCTCCAGGGGAGACGCGGGCATCAAACGACGAGACAGCCCTAGCTGTCACTGTGTCGTTATCCTCTAAGTCATATGTTGTTACGTTTTCTGACAATCTCTAATCCTACTTTGATGTTTACCATGCGGCCGAACATCGTGGTTTCCAAGTACGCCAAGCGTTTATGGCGGTCAATCCTTTTCACGAGACCGGCCTGGCGAACTAGGGGGCCTTTCGTGATGCATATCTCATCGCCCTCGATCACGCCTTCCGACATCTCAACCACACGGTGGTTCTTCGTCGTAAAGGAATCAAGGAGCGCTATCTCGTCTGCATTAAGAGGTGTGAACGCCCTGTTGTTTCCCAAAAGTTTAGTGAAGGCGGGCACTTTGCGAAGCTCTTCGGCCGCCTGTTCAACATCCTTAGTAATAAGGAAGAGATACCCTGGCAACAATATCTCTGTGCAGCGCTTCCACTCCCCCCGAAATTTTTTCATAATTTCGTATTGAGGAATAAAGCACTCTTGCAAAACGCTGTCGCCGACAATCTGATCAATCATCTGAAGCACGCGGCGTTCCTTGCCACCCATGACCTGCACAACGTACCACATTGCGCCTCCTTGGTTTGCATACCCCCAGTAGAACGTATTTCACACCCTATTAAGAAGCATTCTTTTCCCTACCCTGCCTACCCAAAACATCACGGCAGGCCCACACCCGCGGTGTGCGAGAAAGGCCCTGCCATGCCCTTTTGGGCGGCACGAAACAACAGTATTCAACCTCTTACTTGCAACGAGACGCGCTCCCAGCGACGATCCCTTACGCATAAGATATGCAAAACAGATTAGCCTGCTATCCATCGATCTCCGGAGAAGAAAAAGGGCCGCATGAATCAATCTCAACCATGCAGTCCTTTATGTTGTCCCCAAACTTCTCTCGGGAAGCTTTCTGCACTCTAGCAACCGTACAGTCAGAATGCAAACCAACCATTCGCCCGTTCCTTGGCAATACTGGGTCAAAACCACACCGATTCGTTATGTATTACCTGATAAACTGACGAAGTTCATTATAGAGGATAGAGGCAATTTTACAGTTTGGCAACTGTAAAATTGCGAAGAATCCTCCTCCAGGGGTGCAGGCATACTGTTACTATCTTTCCCCCGCGCACACGATCTTTCTTCAACCTCACGTCTTAGAACAGGTGTACCAATTATTTTCCACTAGCGGCGGTAGTGGAAAAATACGTAGCCAAACTGCTCGCCTATCGCTCAAGTATCAAAAAACGCCGACAAACGGTTTGATATAAAATGCATTTCCCCTGAACCTATTGCATAACACCTTTTATACCTCATTATCGTAGAGCTACCGTGTTTACGAGGTAAAAGGTCAGTTTTTCATTGACAACTTGTGCAAAAGGTAGGTATCATGCATGGAGGTAAAGCGGTAAAACTGTGTTCGCGTGAAGAGCACCCGAAGAAAAGGATAGATTATGAAGAAGAGGATTGTGGCTATTGCCTGCGCCTTTGCCTTGGCGCTTGCTATGCCCGCATTGGCTTTCGCAGCCCCGAGTCCGACCACCCCGGATCCGGTCACCGGCAACAACGGCGTTGTCATCAACGTGAAGGCTGGCTCTGGCGCAGTTGAAAGCGTTACGGCTACCACCACGAACGCCAAGAACGTTCCCACCGGTGCCACCGTACTTGCCTCCTTTGAGGTTAAGGGCAACGCTCAAGACGTAACCCTAACGTTCAATGTTGGCAAGCAGTACGCTGGCTACTCCTGCACCGTTTATGTTGAGCACAACGACGGTACCACGGAAGCCCTCCAGGCCACTGTTTCTGCCGATGGTAAAATCTCCGTTCACACCAGCGGCCTTTCCACCTTCTCGGTAGTTATGGGTGCTGCTGGCTCCGGTGCTGCTGACGGCAGCGCGAAGTCCCCGCAGACTGGCGTTGACTTCGGCACGGTTGCTGGCGCTACGGCTGTCACGGCCATCGCTGCCGGTGCTGTGTTTGTTGCCCTGCGCAAAAAGGTTACCGAATAGCGTAAACCGCTCCTAACGCGAAGTTGTTTATAGAACTTGTATCGAAGAGGCCTGTTTTACAACAGGCCTCTTCTTCTATATGCAGGCAATTTGATACCATGGGCAGAACACCTACAGCCATGGCCTAGCGCCTGCGAAAGCGAGTACCCCTTCATGTCTTCTGATCCCCGAAACTCCCCCAACACCCCCCCACCTGCTCGCGCTGCACAGCAGGACCGCGATGTTCAGCCGAAGCATGCACGACCTGCAGCATCATCGGAAAAAAATGCGTCGAAGAAGCGCTCGGTTATTGCCCTGTCTCTCCTACTCGCCCTCTTGCTCTGCGGCGTAGCCGCCGGGGTGGGCTATATGGTCTGGCAGCAAATGGAACTGGATCGCGCGGCCCAACAAATCAAAGACACCCCCGAGCCAGTTATCGAACAACCCGCAAACGACGAACAAAACAACCTCATAGACAACCCCATCGATTTCGCATCGCTGAAGCTAGAGAACCCCGATATTTACGCGTGGATACACATTCCCCAAACCGACGTAAACCTTCCCGTGCTGCAAAGCGTCGAAAACGACAACCTCTACCTCGACCACAACCGCGATAAGGAATACGCCGTCGAAGGCGCCATCTATTCCCAGATGGCAAACGACACCGGCTTCTCCGACCCAGTAACCGTGCTCTACGGACACAACCTGGTGAACGGAACCATGTTCTCAACCTTGCATTACTTCGAGAACGAAGATTTCTTCAACGCCAATGAAACGATGTATATTTACACGCCGGGGCATGTGCTTACCTATCGCGTTATCTCGGCTTACCTGTACGACGATCGACATATTCTGAATTCCTACGATTTTCGGAGTCCAACCGTTCTACAAGAGTATTTCAACTCGGTAATCAATCCAGATTCTTTGCTTGTTAACACCAGACCCGGCACTGAACTGTCAATTGATGATAAAATAGTGCAGTTAAGCACGTGCATGAGCGACACCAATCATTCCAACAGCCGCTATATCGTAACGGGAGTATTGATAGATGACCAACCGACCCGCTAACCGACCGGCCCAGCCGTCGCGGCAGCCTGAAGGGCGTCCTATATCCATGCCTCCCTCAAAGCAGGGGGCCAGCAAAACGAGCGCTTCGCACGACGACACGACCGACTTCTTCGCCGCTAAACAACAAGAGGCACCGCAACAAGAAGTGCTTATCCGCAAGCGCAAGCGCCGCAACAACAAGCGTAAAAAGCGCGTTCGGACTACTCTCGTGGTGATCCTTGCTTTGGCACTGGTCGGCGGCGGCGTAGCATTCGGCATCATGAGCGCCATCAAGGCTGGCGAAGGAGCCGTCCATCAGGCAGCGCAAGCAGAAGATATTCAGACCGTCGAAAATGCCGTCACCTACGACGAGGGCAAGACGGTCAAATACAACGGACACACCTATGCCCTGAACGAGAACATCGTATCCATTTCCATCATCGGCTTCGACCGCACCGCCCCTGCCGTCGAAGGGGAAAAAGCCGGCCAAGCCGATGCCGTACTAGTTATGGCGCTTGACACCAAAACCGGCAAGGTAACCGCCATAGGTCTGCCACGCGACAGCATGGTCGAAGTAGGCGAATTTGTCGGTGACGCTTTTGCCGGACTGAACACGATGCAGCTCTGCTTGGCTTACGGCTATGGCGATGGACGCGAAACCAGCTGCCAGTACACCACCACGGTTGCCTCTCGCGTACTGTACAACATGCCCATCTCCTACTACTTTGCCCTCGACCTGAGTGGCGTGGGCCCATTGAACGATGCGATCGGCGGCGTAGCGCTCACCCCGCTGCAAAGTATCCCCAATACGAACATCGTCGAAGGCCAAGATACGGTGCTGTTTGGCAACAACGCCTTGCGCTACGTGCAGTGGCGCGACACCTCGGTGCTGGACTCGTCGCTCGATCGTCAAGCCCGCCAGGTGCAGTACATCAAGGCATTCGCTTCCCAGACGCTGCAAATGTCGCAGGGAAGCTTGGGTACGTTGGCAGATCTGTTCGGTACGGCAAGCGAGTATTCCATCACCAATTTGGGACTGAACGAATTCAGCTACTTGGCCACTTCGGTGGTCTCGAACGGCATCACCAGCCTCGAAGTAGTAACCCTGCCTGGCGAAATGAAGCAGGGCGAGAAGTACGCCGAGTTCTACCTAGACAAGCGTGCCGTCTACGAAACGGTGCTCAGCGTGTATTACCAGCAGGTCGACTAGGGCATACGCCGATTAGTTCGATCAGAGAACCCCGCGCTTGCTGAAGCTTAGACGTTAAAGGAGAGATAACCCGTGACCTTGCTAGAATTGCTACACCTGCTTCGGAAGAAGTGGTTCCTGGTCGTGCTGTTTCCGCTGGTATTTGCCGGTGCAACGGCTGCGTACTCATGGGGCTTCATGTCCAACGACTATACCTCCAGTGTGTCGCTCTATGTTTTGACCAAGACCGACAGCCAGAATTCGTCAAACATCACCAGCAGTGACGTCACGGCCAGCCAACAGCTGGCAAACGACATCGCCGTGCTGGCGAAGTCAAACCGCGTCATCGATGCCACGGCGCACTCACTGGGCATGACCACGCTGAAAGGCTACAACGTGAAGGTGGATTCCGCCACCACGAACCGTGTTATCACTCTGAGCGTGACCGGAAAGAAACCAGAAGCCGTCGCCCAGATTGCCGACGAGTTGGGCAAGCAGACTTCCGACACCGCTGTCGAGGTCATGGATCTGAAAGCCGTCAACGTCATCGAATCCGCCCAGGTTCCCGCTGCCCCCTCAGGTCCGAACCGCGTCATGTACACCGCCGTTGCTTTCTTGGCCGGCCTGTTCTTTGCCGTGGCGCTCATCGTGCTGCTGGACCTGATCGACACGACCGTAAAGAACCCCGAGGAAGCTGAGGAACTGCTGGGATTGCCGGTCTTGGGCCGGATGCCGTCTCTGAAGGGTAAGGGGAACTAAACCATGGCCAAGAAAAACAAGAAGGTCCTCGCCCGCTTCGAGCATCCGCAGCTCTCCAATGCCTCAAAGACATTGCTGGCCAACATTCGCTTCGCATCGGTCGACGAGAAGGTAAAGACCATCGTGGTCACCTCCTCTGAAACGAACGAAGGCAAGACCATCGTGTCCACGAACCTGGCAAACGCCATTGCCACCTCGGGCAAGAAGGTGCTTATCGTAGAAGCCGACATGCGCCGCCGCTCGCTGGGCAAACTGCTGGACATTCACCCGGCAAACGGGCTCTACGCTGCGCTTTCGGGCTCGGCCACGCTCAGCGAGGTCATTATGCCCACGCATATTCCCAACCTGTACTTCATCGATGCCGAGCCGAACATTCCCAGCCCACCCGATATCCTCAGCACGAAGCGCTTCGCCTCACTAGTCGACAAACTGCGCGACTCCTTCGACTACGTTATCTTCGACACCCCGCCCGTGTCGCTGTTCGTCGATGCCGCCATTCTGAGCAGCTTGGTTGACGGCACCTTGTTCGTCATTCGCCAGAACCAGACGAAACGCGCCCTTGCAGCGAAATGCGTGCAGCAGCTGCGCGTTGCCGACGGGCGCATCCTCGGAACGGTCATGACCTTCTGCTCGGATGACGAGAGCAGCTACTACTATGCCTACTACACGCAGGACGGCAAGCGTGCGAACAAAGAGGATAGGGAGCCGGCCACCATGCCCGCCGAGCTGAACGGCCCCTCGAGCATCCCCTGGGATCAGGAGAAGCGAACCGCGCCACCCCGACGCCAGAATCCGGCAACAGCGCAGCCCGCAGCGCAGACCCACTCCCAAGCACCGCGCAGCGGGTCTCCGGCTGGAGCAACACCGAACGGTCCGGCCGCTGGTGCGGGAAACCCCTATGCGCCGAATGCCTTCAAAAGCCTCGGAATGCCAAATGCACGCCACAAAAACTCACGGCGTCAGCCGTAGGCCCAGGCCAACCGGCTCCCCAACTCCAAGGCTGCTGAAATGTTCGATATACACTGCCATATCCTGTTCGATGTCGACGACGGCTCGAACGACTTCGCCGAATCGCAGGCTATGCTTAACGCCGCACGCAATGCGGGCATCGACAACATCGTGTGCACGCCGCATTGCCGCGGATCGCGCTTCGACTACCAGCGCATCGTCGACCACTATGACGTACTAAGTCGGTTCGCCCATTCGCAGGGCTTCGCTATGGCGCTAGGATTCGAAGTGTACTGGGAAAACCTGATAGACTTCGGCCTAGAGAACGCTTCAAGGCTCTGCATCGAGGACACAAACCTCATGCTGTTGGAACTTTCGGTGGGCAGTATGCCTGTTAACTGGCAGCGCATCATCTACAACCTGCAAGGACAGGGCATACAGCCCATCATCGCCCATCCGGAGCGCTACCGCGCCGTTCAGAACAACCTGGATATCGCTTTCGAGATGAAAGACCTGGGCTGCTTGCTGCAGCTTTCCGGCAACTTCGCCACAGGCGGATTTCGCAGCAACAGCAAGCGCGCTGCATTGCAGTTATTGGAAAACGGCCTGATCGACTACGTCGCCTCGGATGCGCACTGCGTCGAAGACTACAACGACTACCGCAAAGCC
>NZ_JAVWUP010000126.1:0-7472 GCF_036667095.1 Gordonibacter sp.
AAGACGCGCCGCGCTATCTGCGAAGAGCTGTCGGTGTCGCCCGACACGGTGAAAACGCATGTGCGCAGCATCTACCGCAAGCTTGCCGTGCACTCGCAGCAGGAGTTGGTGGACTACTTCGCGCGGGAGCGCGAGGAGTTGGCTGCCGACGGGTCGGAGCATGCTTTGGAGGAGCGAGGGCAGGCAGGTAAGTGTCGGCTTCCTCAGGCATGATGGGTGGGAAGCTGGTGCTCGCTTGAAACTGCACATGCGAACTGAGGGGAAAGTGCCTGCGGTCGATTTTTGTGCGGCTATCTTCTTGCGCCCGCACTGCGATAGAGCTCCTGCACTTCCGAAACGAGGTGTTCACGGAAAAGGGGTCGGTCGGCCGTGCGCTCGAGTACGCTTGTTGGCAAGAATCGTTTCATTTGGTTCATGAACTCGGGAGACTCGACTATTGCTGGCAAATCGTCAAGACGCTTGAGTTTTTTATCGAACGATTGTTGTTGGCGATAGTCTGCGACCTTGCATTGTAGTAAGTGCGGTAGGGGGTCGGTTGTGAATGATGGCTGGCGGGCAATCCAGCGGAGATCCCATAGATCACGATAGCGAATGTTAGGCGCTGTCACGAATGCTTTGAGTTTGTCGGCGCATATTTCCTCGAGTGTTTCCGTTTTTAGGAGGACATCTCCATAAGAGGAAGGTAGCTCTAGATAGTTAACTTCGAGCGCTCGGATGGCTCTGGTATGTGCTGGTACGGCGGCCACTTCAAGCGAGATGCGCTGTTGGGGAATATCGGGGCGATCGGGTGCTGTCACGACTTTGATTCGCCAGCGGTCTACCTCGATAGCATCCGACGTGGAGAGGTGTTTGGCCGACGGCTCAACGACGCTTACGCTTACCTCATAGCGTCGGGTAAGCTCTCGCTCGATCGTTTCTTTCATGGCTCGTGCATCGTCGCGGTGAAAATCAGATCCGCCGACAAAGTCCAAGTCTTCACTATAGCGAGACGAGCCGAAACAAAGGCGCAGGCAGGTGCCCCCTTGAAAGGTCAAATGCTCGAGTAGCCTATCTTCATCGAGCGCGCGTAATATCTCGTAATGCAGCAGCTCCTTCTCAATAACGGGTAACATATTTCCGCGACTGTCGGTTTGTGCAATGCGTCGGGCAAGGGAAATCAGGTTAATTTTGCTCATGAGGCAGCTCCTTCCTGCGCGAGAAGCGAAAGATTTCTCCGCACTTGCTTGAGATTGGCACGTGCGAATTCTTTGGTGGCAAGTGGAATAGGATGATCGGGACGTTGTACGGTGTTGTCGAGTATGGTTGCGGGGCTGCTTTGCGTGTGGGTGAATTCGATGACGCCGAAAGGGGTGCGATATTCCCCTTTGCGTCCGGTGGTCATAAGGGTAATGCGGTCAAGGGGGATCTGCGAGATGTCTCCCCAAAGAGACAAAGCGGACTCCAGGCTTTCGAACACGTATTCGCCGCGCCTGAGCGCGAGGGCCACGTCCTCGATGGTTGACGATCCGAGATGCCTGCTGTTCGCATATACGTACACGCCTCGGGCAGCCCGGACGAGCGTGCCGTTCGCTACGAGGCGGCGAAGTGTTTCGCTTAAGGTATTATCAGAGGGATCATTGATCAGTTTTGCCAAGTCGGCTTTCGTGTAAACGTAGCGGCCTTTGCGGTCCCAGTGGGATAACAGCTGATGCGTCTCGTTTGATTTCAAGAGAAATCGATCCTTTTTGATAGACAGTAATAATGTATATATATACCATTACTGTCTATCTATTACAATCACTGCGCTGTGGTAGCGGAAAACGATGCGTGTCGACAACGGGGCTGCTTGTGTATCTCGTCAAAGAGCGCCACCTGTTGACGTATCTCGGCTCGCCATTCGAGGACGTGTGTCAACAGTAGCTTCTGCACATGATGGGCGGTTTCCGCGTGCCGCTCGTCGCCGGGGTTGTGGGAAACACGCGCGAAATCAGGCGGTGCGCTTCCGACGTGCTATTATTTCTCTGCGAGGCAAAACCTGCTGCTGCGAGGCGCACGGCAGGGCGTCGACCTAATCCTACAAGGAGGCATTCATGAGCGTCATCATCGATGTGTTCGGCCGCGAAGTTCTCGATTCGCGCGGCAATCCGACCGTGGAAGTGGAGGTCGTGCTCGAGGACGGGGCGTTCGGCCGCGCAGCGGTGCCGTCGGGCGCTTCGACCGGCGCGTTCGAGGCCGTGGAGCTGCGCGACTGCGACAAGGACCGCTACCTGGGCAAGGGCACGCTCGATGCGGTTGCCCACGTGAACGACGAGATCGCCGATGCCCTGGTGGGCATGGAGGCCGACGATCAGCGTACCATCGACGACATCATGTTGGAGCTGGACGGCACGGACAACAAGGGCGCGCTTGGCGCGAACGCCATCCTGGGCGTGTCGCTGGCCTGCGCCAAGGCTGCTGCCGAGTCGGCTGAGCTGCCGCTGTACAAGTACGTGGGCGGCGCGAACGCACATCTGCTGCCCACGCCCATGATGAACATCCTGAACGGCGGCGTGCATGCCGACAACAACGTGGACTTCCAGGAGTTCATGATCATGCCGGTGGGCGCTCCCACGTTCGCCGAGGCGCTGCGCTGGTGCGCCGAGATCTACCACACGCTGAAGAACGTGCTGCACGATGCGGGTCTCGGCGGCGGTGTGGGCGACGAAGGTGGCTTCGCGCCGAACTTCAAGACCAACGAAGAGCCGCTTGAGTACGTCGCGAAGGCGTGCGAGGCGGCAGGCTATCGCCCGGGCGTCGACATCATGTTCGCCATGGACCCGGCTTCGACCGAGTTCTACGACGAGGCCAAGCAGAAGTACGTGCTGGCAGGCGAGGGCCGCGAGCTCACGAGCGCCGAGATGGTGGACTACTGGGAGGCCTTGGTGAACAAGTACCCCATCATCTCCATCGAGGACGGCATGGCTGAGGAAGACTGGGAAGGCTGGAAGACGCTCACCGAGCGCATCGGCGACCGCGTGCAGTTGGTGGGCGACGACCTGTTCGTCACGAACTCCAAGCGCCTGGCCCGCGGCATCGAGATGGGCTGCGCGAACGCCATCCTCATCAAGGTGAACCAGATCGGCAGCCTGACCGAGACGCTCGAGGCCATCGAGATGGCCAAGCAGGCCGGCTACGCCTGCGTCATGAGCCATCGCTCCGGCGAAACCGAGGATACCACTATCGCCGATTTGTCCGTGGCCGTGAACACAGGGCAGATTAAGACGGGCGCGCCCTGCCGCAGCGACCGCGTGGCGAAGTACAACCAGCTGCTGCGTATCGAGGAAGAGCTGGACGGTGCCGCCCAGTACGCCGGCATGGCCGCGTTCTACAACATTTCGCGCTAAACGCTGCGCTGCGGCAAGCTGTTAACGAGCGGGCCTGTTTCGGGAGCGAAACGGGCCCGCTCCGTGCCAAGGGGACTCGCTGCGCCCTGCAAGCGAGAGACACGATACCGAAGGGGAACGCCCATGCTGACGGCATGCGAAGTAGTACCGGGAAGCAAGGACGAGCAAGAGGTGGCGCGCTTACTGGAAGAAGCCTTCCCGCCGAACGAGCGGGCTCCGCTTTCGTTTCTTACTGCGCAGGCGCGCCGCGAAGAGGTTTCCCTTCTGGCCTATCGCGACGAGGGGCAGTTCTGCGGCTTCGTTTTCATGATCGGGAGCCCCGGCTTGGCCTACGTGCTCTACCTTGCCGTTGACGGCGCGATCCGCTCTAAGGGGCATGGTGCGCGCATGCTTGCCGATATCGATCGGCGCTGCCTGGGCAAGACGATCACCCTCGATATCGAGCCGATCGACGAGGCGGCATCGAACGCCGCGCAGAGGAAAAAACGCCGGGACTTCTACCTGCGCAACGGCTTCGAGCCCACCGGCCTTGCCAACTGCTTCGAGGACAACAGGTACGAGGTGCTGGCAAAAGGGCCGGGTTTCGAGCCGAAGAGCTTCCTTGCGTTGATCAACGAACTGCCGGAAGGCGAGGATAAGACGCTTGCTCCCCTGGAGCAGGTCATGGCACGCGGCAGGCTCTAGGAAGTTTTCCATTCCCGCATACCTACAGGAGAGGCTAGCTTCCCAAGAACATGTCGGCTGCAGGATCGGGATGGGCCAAAGCACCCTGACGCAGCATATCGCTGCTTACCTGCAGGTATTCGTCGCCTGCATCGGTGCACATCTTGGCCACCTCATCCTCGCTCAGCGTGCGCTTCAGCTTGGCTGGCATGCCCACGATAAGGCTGTTCCCGGGAAATTCCTTGCCTTCTGATACCAGTGCTCCAGCTCCGATAACGCTGTTGGCGCCGATTTTTGCGCGATTCATCACAATGGCACCCATGCCTACAAGCACGTTGTCTCCCAGCTCGCAGCTGTGCAGGATGGCTCCATGCCCTACGGTGCAATGCCGTCCGATTACGACAGGTGTGTCGTGGTCTACGTGTACGACGACATTCTCCTGCAAGTTCGACTCGTCGCCGATGGTCACGGGAGCGCCGTCGCCGCGAATCTGGACGCCGGCGAATACGGTTACGTCGCGTCCGACGGTTGCGTCGCCAAGGATACCTGCTGCGGGAGAGATGCGCGCGGAGGGATCGATCTTTACGCGATGGTAGAGCGCTTTGTCTTCACGATGCATATCCTGTCCTTCATCGGGGGTTTGCCTCGGGAGGCCTGGGGGCGTTTGTAGGTAGTATTGTCTCAGACGGCTTGCGCAAATACCATCGTCAGAATGCCTTGATTGGGTGGGGTTAAACTTGCTGCGTTGAACTATACTTCAAGCGCTATAATGAGCGACGTGCCATTGTCGATACATTTCTACCACGCATCGTACGGAACAGAGGCGCTTTTTGGATGGTGCGTCTTTGAGGGAAGGGGAATCCCATGCAGGAAATGATCTCGCTGGAAGAGGCTCGGGAACTGGTTATGTCCCGTGTCGAGCCGCTGCCGGTGGAAACGATGCCCGTGCTGGATGCGGTGGGGCGTGTGGCAGCTGCCGATCTGAGGAGCGACATCGATATCTCGCCGTTTGCCCATTCGGCCATGGACGGGTTTGCCGTGCACTTCGCCGAGCTTGAGTCGGCCAGCCCCGAAGCTCCGGTCGAGATGGACGTGATTGCCGAGGTGGCCGCAGGCGACGTGTACGACGGGCCTATCGCTGCCGGTCAATGTGTGCGTATTATGACGGGTGCACCCCTGCCCGACGCTGTCGATGCGGTGGTAAAGTACGAGATCGTCGAGGTGGTTTGCGGCGATGGTAAGCCGGGCAGTCGGGTGGCGTTTGCAGCTCCTGTTGCGCACCGCAACAACGTGCGCGAGGCGGGCGAAGAGGCCAAGGCCGGCGAAGTCGTGGTGGAGAAGGGCGAGGTCATCGGTTCGGCTGGTGTCGGTTTTTTGGCGGGGTGCGGCGTGGTCGAAGTGCCGACGCACCGCGGTCCGCGCGTGGCCGTTATCTCCATCGGCTCCGAGCTGGTCGACCCTACCGAAGTTCCCACGCCCGGTAAGATCCGCAACTCGAACAGCTATGCCTTGGCCGCCTGCGCTCAGTCCGCAGGTGCTGTGCCCACCATCCTGCCTATTGTGGAGGATACGCAAGAGGCGTTGGCTGCTGCCGTGTCTGCCGCTGCGGACGAGTACGATTTTGTGGTGACCAGCGGCGGCGCGTCGAACGGCGATTTCGACTTCATCAAGCCGGTTGTGGAGAGCTTGGGCGAGTTGCTCATGACCACGGTGAACATCCGTCCCGGCAAAGCGCAGACGTTCGGCGTGGTGAACGGCACGCCGGTATTCGGCCTCCCCGGCAACCCGGCTGCCGCCTACGTGGGCTTCGAGCTGATTATTCGCCCGGCTTTGCGCAAGATGCAGGGATACACGCACTTCGAGCGCCCCGTTGTGACGGCGAAGCTGTCACGCGACTACAAGAAGAAAGACTCGCGTCGCATCTTCCTGCGCTCGACGCTGTACCGCAACGACGAGGGCGACTATGTGGTGGCTCCCGCGAAGAACCAGAGCTCGGGCCTGTTCGGCGTTATCCAGCGCAGCAACTGCATGGCCATCATGCCCGAAGGCTTAGAGTCGCGCACGGCGGGGTCGCCTATCGAGTGCATCCTGCTAGACGTATCCGAAGAAGTAAGCTTGTAGGGTTCCGTCGGCTGGCAAGCCACCGGAACCACCCGACGCTGCGGAGCTCCGATGCACCCGATCTTGCCGCTCCAAGCCCTCCTCGCGTGCAGAAGCACGCGTCGTCGGGCTTTCGCGGCAATCTCGGGCACCTCGAAGCTCCTCGCTGACTTTGCTGGACCAATACGTTTATTTTCCGGCTTGCGCCGGAAGGGGCGATCGGCGATCGCCCCGACCAACCTGCGAGAAAGGAATGCCCCCATGTCCAACAGTCCCATCAGCTTTGCTCTTATCACATGCTCCGACACGCGCAGTATCAAGGAGGATACGGCGGGTGCGGCGCTCGAAGCGCTCATCGCCGAGAACGGCTGGGAGTGCAAAAGCCACGTGGTGGTCGAAGACGAGCGGCCCTTCATCGCGTCGGCTATCGTGCGCGCTTGCGACGAGCAGGATGTGGACGTTGTCTTGACCTGCGGCGGCAGCGGCCTTTCGCTGCGCGACGTGACGCCTGAGGCCACGATGGACGCGTGCGACCGCAACGTGCCCGGCATTGCCGAGGCCATGCGCGCCCACTCGCTGGCCATCACGCCCTACGCTATGCTGTCGCGCGCCCTGTGCATGCAGCGTGGCCGTCACTTGGTCATCAACCTTCCTGGCAGCGAGAAGGCTGCGCGTGAGAACTGGGGAGGCATCGTGGGCGCTTTGCCGCATGCCGTCAAGATGATGGCGGGCGGCGGGCACTAGCCGGTAGGTTCCGGCGGATTGCCAGCCGCCGGAACCGCCCGACGAAAGCCGACCTAGAACCCTACGGTCATATGCAGCTGGTAGAACACCAGGCGCGTGATGGTCCCCGCGACCAGGGCGAAAGAAGCTGCGGCTACGACTAAAAAATCGCCCAGCGGGCGTTGCGCACCTCGTTGGACAGCGTCGAGCGTCCGATGCCCCAGAAAACGTGCAGGGCGTTCGCTGGCGTGCCCAGGTGCGTGGCGGATGCGATGAACCCGACCAGGCACACCGAAAACGGACACGCGCACATGCGGTCGATGCGCACAGCCTCTTCGCGGCTGGCGGCGCCCAGGCGTGCGAGGGCGCTGGCGATGCAGGCGATGGGCGGAGCCTCCTGCCTCGATGCGCGAGCTCCCGGCGAGAAGGCGCCCAAGAAGCGCCGCAACCGCCCCTCGGCTTCGGATGATGCGGGCGTCATCCGCGACCGCGTGTCGAAGCAGTGTCTCGACCTGCAGGAGGCGTACGGGTTGTCCCTGCGCGAAACCGAGGTCATGGAGCTCATTGCTCGCGGAAACAGCATGGCCTCTATTGCTGAGCGCCTGGTTATCTCGGAGAATACCG
>NZ_JAVWUP010000127.1:0-7425 GCF_036667095.1 Gordonibacter sp.
CCCTATTTTTTCCGTAAATCAGTCGGTTACGCACCTTGTTTTCTAGAAATTTTCACATTAAAAAAGTTATCCTCTGACATTTTGCCTTTCGCCGATTACGATCATGTGAACGTAATCCGTCTACGCGAAAGGGCACCCGTATTTGAAGCTGGAAATCGGCAACACGCACCTGTATCAGTACCGCGATGCTATAGATCGCGGCGATATTGTTGCGGGCATCGAGATGGTGACGCTGCTTGACAAGTTGCTGGCAGAGATTGGGGAACCGGAGTACGTATACGACACCTCTGAAGCGATGCGACGCATCCACTTCATGGAAAATTGCATCCGGCTTACCAAATCCCCGTTCTACGGCAAACCGATGGTGCTCATGGCTTGGCAAAAGGCCTTCGTTGAGGTTGAATATTCCTTCAAGATGGCCGATACCGGCTATGATCGTTTCAAAAAAACCTTATTTCTGATCAGTCGGAAAAACACGAAGAGCGAGACTTGTTCGGCGCTTGCAAATTGCGATATGATCCTGGGGCTTCCTGGATCGGACATCGTCTGTGCCTCGAATGATGACAACCAGAGTGCTATCGTCTACGAGGCTATCGATACCATGCGCCTGCTTATGGATCCGGATAGCAAACTCACATGGCGCAACCAAAAGGGTATCAAGTGCAAAGACACTAATTCCAAGATATTCAAGATGAGCGATCGCATGCGCAACAAAGAGGGGCGCAACATCGACGTGGGCTATGTGGACGAAGCCCATGAAATGCTTGATGATTCCATCGTCAAACCCATCGAGCAAAGCCAATCACTCAAGGATAACCCGAAGCTGTTCATCCTCACCACGGAGGGCTTTGTGAATGGCGGCTACCTCGATGGGCTGCTGGTCTACGCACGCCGCGTGCTTTCGGGTGAAGATGACGGTCCCGCCGCAAAGCGCTTCTTGCCGTGGCTCTACACGCAGGATAGTGAGCAGGAGGTGTGGCAGGATCCGCGAAGCTGGGAAAAGTCGAATCCGACACTCGGCACCGTTAAGAAACGCGAGTACATCGTGGAGCAGCTCGACCTTGCGAGCAAGAGCAAATCAGACCGCATGTATGTGCTGGCTAAAGATTTCAACATCAAGCAAAGCAACGCCCAGGCGTGGCTTATGTCCGAGGATTATGGGTATGAGGCGACCTTCGAGGTTGAGGACTTCCGGGGTGCCCTGTGCCTTGGTGCGGTAGACCTTGCCGAAACTACCGACCTTACCAACGCAAAAATTCTGCTCATGAAACCGAATGATCCGGTGAAATACGTGTATTCGCACTACTGGATACCCGAGAGCAAACTTACCAAAAGCGATGATGAGAGCAGCGGTGCCCATTACCGCGAGTGGTGCGAGCAGGGGCTTATGACCATCACGGAAGGCAATGATGTTGATTTATCCCTCGTGGCGGATTGGTTCTACAAACTCTACAAGGATCTCGATATACGGTTGATGGTGTGTGGGTATGACCAGAAGTTTTCCAAGCAGTTCTTGAAGCGCATGGACGATTACGGTTTTGAAGTGGAAATAGTTTGGCAGAATAAATACACGCTGTCCCAGCCCATGAAGCTGGTAGAAGCCGATTTCCTGGATCAGCAGATTAACTATAACAACAACCCCGTTGATGCGTGGTGTATAGGCAACACGGCCATGAAGATCGATGATCAATGCCTTGTCATGCCCGTGAAGATAGGCGGGCAGGCATCGCGCAGGATTGATGGCGCCGCCACCCTTATCGACCTGTACGAGATATACCGGCGCTATCGTACCGAGTTCACCCAGAATTTGGAGCAGTGATATGGGGTTATTTGAGTACCTTAAAGCGCGCAAGCAAAATTATACCTACTCGAAGATGATGGGCGGCGGTATGCCGGTGTTTTCCCAGTTCGGGCAGAACATCTATGCGAGCGACGTGGTACAGCAGTGTATCCACACAATCACAACCGAAATGAAGAAGCTGCAAGCCCAGCATATCCGCAAGGTCGGTTTCGACGTGGAGCCGCAGGTGGGCGCGGTGCAGACGGTGCTTGAGAACCCCAACCCGCTGATGACCATGTCCGATTTCATCGAGAAGACCATCTGGCTGCTGCTGCTCAACTACAACGCTTTCATACTACCTACGTTCGACTATGTGAACGGGAAGCGCCGCCTCACGGGCCTCTGGCCGCTGCAACCTGCCAGGGTGGATTTCTTGGAGGACCCGAGTGGGAAGATGTTTATCCGTTTTTACTTCGCCAATGGTCACGAGAGTGAAGTTGCTTATGAGGACATCATCCATATCCGTTACCGCTATTCGGTGAACGAGTACATGGGCGGCAATCAGTTCGGGCAACCCGACAACACGGCCTTGCTCGAAACCTTGGACCTTAACGACACCTTGCTGCAAGGCGTTGCCAAAGGGCTTAAGGCGGCATATGCCGTCAACGGCGTGATCAAGTACAACACCATGTTCGATAAGGAAAAAACGGAAGCTGCGATTAAAGAACTAGAGCAGCAGGTGCGTAACAGCGAGAGCGGGTTTATGTCTCTTGACCTAAAGGGCGAGTTCGTACCGTTCAAGCGCGATATCAAGCTGGTGGATACCGACACACTGAAGTTCATCGAATCGAAGATCCTGCGGCACTTCGGTGTTTCGCTGCCCATCCTCACCGGGGAGTTCACGCCCGAAGACCTGGCGGCGTTTTATCAGAAGTCCCTTGAGTCGATTATTGTTTCCATGACCCAAGCCTTCACTAAGGGCGTGTTCACGGCCAACGAGCGGGCGCATGGCAACAGCATAGCGTTTTATCCTGAAGAGCTCATTTTCATGTCAACCGATCAGACGCTTGAAATGATCGCACAGCTGGGGCCGTCGGGGACCATCTATGAAAACGAGAAGCGCACGGCGTTCGGCCTGCGTCCGCTACCCGAGTTGGCAGGCAAGCGCATGATGAGCCTTAACTGGGTGGACGTTGACTATGCCCGCGACTATCAACTAAACGAGCAAGGAGGCGTGGCCGATGGCAACGCAAACGACAGAGCAAGATAAGGCATTCCAGACGCGCACATTTGAGTTTGATATCCGTGCGGAGGAGGATGAGGCGAAGGGTTCGGTGCTTGATGGCCGCCCCATCGTCTACGACTCGAAGACCGATATCAGCGGTTGGTTCTCGGAAACCATCGCACGTGGCGCGCTTGACAAGGCGAACCTCAAAGACGTGCGCTTTCTGGTCAACCACGACACGAACATGATCCCCTTGGCACGCTCTCGCAACAACAACGAAAACTCAACCATGCAGCTTATGGTTGACAAGGATGGGCTTGCTATACGCTTGACCCTCGACACTGAGAACAACACCGAAGCACGCGCCCTCTACAGCGCCGTGCAGCGTGGCGACATCACGGGTATGTCCTTTATGTTCGCCATCGCAGAAGAAGAGTGGGTGGGTCTGGATACGGATTACCCAGCCAGAACCATTATATCCATCAGCCAAGTGCTTGAAGTGAGCGCGGTCACATGGCCAGCTTATGAGAGTACCGATATTTCAGCCCGCGACGAAAAGGCACTGGATAGTGCCCGCAGCGCACTGGATAGTGCACGAAAGTCAGGTGAACCGGATGGTTTGCTGGAGCTTGAAAAGCTGAAAGCAAAATATTTGTACGGACTGTAATAAAAATTTAGGGAAGGAACAAAATGAAAGACTATTTGAAGAAATTGCGTAAGCGCTGCGAGCAGAAGGTAGCAGATACTCGCACCGCCATGCGTGCATCCGACAGCGCCGATGAGGTGCGCAGTCTCGGGGAAACCCTTGATACCCTGGCTGCCGAATTGAAGGAGCTTGACGAAAAGCTTGCCGAGTTGGAGGGCGAGGGCGAGGGTGAAGGCGAAGATCCCGGCGCAGCTGGTGAAGGCGCGGACAGCGAGGCATCGCGCAGCACGCAGATGAACCCAATGGCAACGTATGGCAACCTCCGCACCGTGGCCAGCTTCCAGGTGGGCGAGCAGCGCAGTGCTGAGTCCAACGATGACCCGTTCGCCACCTTGGCGTATCGCCAAGCATTTCATCAGCTTGTGACGCGCCGCACGCCTTTGCCAGAGCAGCATCGTGCAGCAGTTAACCAGGCGCTTAGTCAGAGCCGCGCGGCTGATGCAGTGACACTCACGAGCGACACCACCGCTGTCATTCCCACCACGCTGGTGCAGGATATTATCAGCAAGGCTGACACCTGCGGCAACGTATGGGCAAAGACCACGAAGACAAACATCCAGGGTGGCGTAGAGATTCCTATCATGGATTTGAAGCCATCCGCAACGTGGATCGGAGAGGGCGAGGTAAGCAAAGACCAGAAGCTTAGCGCGACGGATAAGGTCGTGTTCACATATCACGGCCTTGAGTGTCGCATCGCGCAGAGCATTCTTGTTTCGGTGGTTACCATCGATGCGTTTGAGAAAAAGTTCGTGGAGTTGGGTACCGAGGCTATGGTGAAGGCGATGGAAGCTGCGGTTGTTAACGGCGATGGTTTGGGCAAGATGCTCGGTATCACCAAGGATCCTCGCATCAAAAGCATCATCACCCTTGCACCGGAGGACTTTACAAGCTGGGAGGGTTGGCAGAAGAAGGTTATCGCCAAGATCCCTAAAGCTTATCGCAACGGTGAGTTCATCATGGAGCAAGGTACCTTCGATGGTTACATTAACGGCATGGTTGATTTGAACGGTCAGCCCATTGCGCGCGTGAACTATGGCATTGAAGGCGAGGAGACTTATCGCTTTGCCGGTAAAACGGTCGAGACGGTCGAGCCCGCCTTACTGCCGTCTTACGAGGATGCCGCAACGGGGGACGTTGTCGCTATCTTCGGTAAGCTATCCGATTACGTGGTGAATTCCAACATGCAAATGCAGCTTGTGCAATGGACGGATCACGACACCAACAAGAACAAGACGAAGCTGCTGCTCATCTGTGACGGCAAGGTTGTGGATCCCCACGGCTTCATGCTGATCAAAAAAGGTGCCGCACCAAGCGGCGTGTAAGGGATAACTTCCGATGGCCAACTTCGATATTCTTGAGAGTGTAAAAACCAGCCTGGGGTTAGCTGGAAATGATTACCACGATGCTATGCTTCGCGGTTACATCGTCGAGGCAAAACGCTTTTTGGTTGATGCCGGCGTTGACTCCAGCGTGGTGGAATCGGAGGTGGCTGCTGGTGTCATTGCGCGTGGAGTGAGCGACCTGTGGAACTATGGGGCGGGAGGCGCGAGCCTCTCACCCTACTTCTTCCAGGCAGCGGCGCAGCTCGCTTACCGCAAACCTGGCGGTGGTGCGTGATGCGTAGTGAAACTTACACGGCGCCACTTCGCTTAGACACGGCAGCCTTGCTGTTTATACCCTGTAAGAGGGTGTACAACGGTGTTACTTCAAAGGTGTGGCCACTACAGGGTTTGCGGCTGTTTTGCGAGGTCAAAACCTATGGTGGGAGCGAGCAAGTTGTTGACGGTATATATTCCGTCCTTGATACCGCGATTATTAAATGCTGGTATGATCCGCGCATTACGGCAGGGTGTCGTATCGGGCTAGATACTGGTGAAACGTATGAGGTTGTTGGCCAGCCAGAAGACGTGGGGTATCGGCATCAGCACATGGCGCTGCGCGTTGAGCGCGTAACCGGCGGTGCCTAGTGGCGAAGATGGGTATAGATTTTGACGGCTTAGACGCGATTGTTACAAAGCTTGAGCGCCTGGGTGTTGGTACGGGAAAGGTTGCCGAAGCGGCTCTGAAGGTCAGTCATGAGATTGTGACCGGGCAAGTTGATAAAGCCCAGTCGGCTAGTGCTTACAACATTGCGCCTGGCGTCACGGGTGCGACTGCCTCAGCGGTGTCGCGTGTGTTCTCCATCGAATGGGAAGGCACGTGTGCTTCAGTTGGTGTTGGCTGGTCTATCCGCGCGGGCGGCTTACCGTCGGTGTTTCTTATGTACGGTACGCCGACACTCGCACCGGATCGTAGTTTATACAATGCGATCTACGGTGGCAAGACCAAGCAGCTTGTGCAGCAGGCTCAAGCAGACACCCTGCTGGATTTTCTGATAGATGGGAGCGTGAGGTGAAACAAAAGCTGATTGAGGTGCTGGAGCGGTTTGGCGATCCTGTCACACTCCAAGGGTCGCTTAATCCGGGCGAGGAGTATCCACCTGCGTTTTGGACATTCTGGGTTTATGATGCGCCTGAATCTTCGCATTATGACAATGCCCCTGCATCGTGTATTTGGGGGTTTTGGATATATTACTACAGCGTTAATCCTGAGGAGGTTCAACACGTGCCACTTGAGGCTAAGAGAAAGTTAAAGGAAGCCGGGTTCATAGTACCGGGGAAACCAGTGGATGCTGCAAGCGATCACAAGACCCATACCGGTGCGATGCTGACCGTGCAATTTTTGGAACGCTATAAGGAAGAGGTATAGATATGGGAAAGAACGTAGTTGAATTTAGGGGCATTGACAATCTGGTGTATGCAGAAGTGCTTACAGACAGTGTGGACGGGATAACCTTCGGGCCAGTGAAGCCATTGGTGCCTGTCGCTGAACTATCGAAGACCACTTCGAGTGATTCTGCAACGAAGTATTATGACAATCAGCCCATGATAAACGTAAAGTCTACGGGCCCTGATGAGGTTACGGTGACTTGTGCAGTGCTTGATTTGGAAACCCTCGCCGAACTCACTGGGCAGGATTTTGACAAAGAGCTGCAAATGATTATGGATGGCGAAAACACGAGCAAAGAGTTTGCCATCGGGTATCGAACAAAGGATACGGGTGGCCAGTATCGCTACATTTGGCGCCTGAAAGGCAATTTTAGTACGCCAGACGAAGCTTCCGCCACCGAGGATGATGGTACAGATTCCAAGAATCAAGAACTCAAATATACGGGAGTGTCTACTATTCACAAGTTTCTGAAGGACGGTAAATCTAGGAAATCGATTAATGTACAGCAAAACGATAAGGTTGATTTGACCTCGTGGTTTACTACGGTGCAGACGCCCGACACCGTCAAGGTGAAGGCGAGTGCTCCAGCAAGTTTGTAAAACAAGTAATTATTAATCTTCCCATGATGGCGTGGGGCTAAAACCTGGAGGATATAACTATATGGAAATGACCTTAAACGTTCGTAAGGGTGGCAAGGTAGAAAAAACTTACATAGCTGAAACCTATGATTTGATGTGGGGAACCATGGAGGATGTGCTGGCCTGCGTTGATTTTGAAACCATTTCAAACACGAATGATGCGAACAGCGCGACGCTTCTGTCAGCCGTAGGGAAGATGGTAATGGGGTCGATGGGGCAAGTTAAACCCCTGCTGAAGGATATCTTTCCCGGCCTGACTGATGCGGAAATAAGGTGTGTCGCCGTGAAGGAAATTGCAACAGCTCTT